>NZ_BAAAMR010000013.1:0-123854 GCF_039529375.1 Actinomadura napierensis | reverse complement strand
CGAGGGGGGGGGGGGGGGGGGCGGGGCGGGGGGGGGGGGGGCGGGCGGCGGGCGCGGCGCGGGGGAAGGCGACCCACGGCGGGCGGGCCAGGAGGGCGAGGGCGGCGACGCCGGCGGGGGGCGCGACGGCGCGGGCGACGCGGCGGCCGCGCGCGGCGCGGGGATGGGCGACCAGCGGGCCGGGCACCGGGCCGAGGACCCGGGACGCGAGGTCCTCGGCGGCGGCCCTGGGCGCGGCGGGCAGCAGCCGGCCGCGGTGCGCGGCGTCGCCGAGGCCGGTGATGAGGGCGCCGAGGCGGACGATGCCGGCGCGCCGTTCGAGCGGGTTGTCCGACAGCTCGACGCCGCGCAGCCGGCGGCGTTCGAGGGACACCGCGCGGCGGGTGAGCAGGCCGCGCTCGACGAGGATCGACCCGTCCCGCTGGTGCACGGTGAAGTCCCAGTTGAACAGCGCGAAGACGATCACCGACATGACCGGCATGGCCAGGAGCAGCAGGACGAGGAGGACGACCGCGAGGACGGGGGCCGCGCCGGCGACGTCGTGCCCGACGGTCTCGACGCGCTGCCGGGTGATGAGGCCGAGGTCGTCGCTCAAGTTGTAGAGGGTGCCGAGCACGCTGCCGGCCAGCGCGAACGGGGTGAGCAGGTAGGCGCCGCTGAGCGGGGCGTACAGGTACCAGCGGGGCGCCAGGCGGGCCAGGACGCGGCGGGGCGGGCGCAGCTCGGCCGACGGCCGGGCGAGCAGCACCCGGCGGAGCCGCTCGGCCTCCCGGCGGGAGACGGCGTTGAGGGTGCCCTCGCCGCCTTCGGCGCCGGCGTCGATGTGGACGACCGCGATGCCGAGCAGCCGGTGCGGGAGGGACGTGCTGACGTCGACGCCGCGGATCCGGTCGCGCGGGATGCTCTTGACGGACCGTCCGAGCAGGACGCGGCGCAGTTCGATGCGGTCGTCGTGCAGGACGTAGCTGAAGGTGGCCCAGCCGGCGACGTGGAACACCAGCCCGAACGCGAGCCCGGCGAGGGTGAAGTAGAACGCGATGGACACGCCGCCGACGAGCAGGCCGGTGGCACCCGCGGCGAGCAGCGCGACCAGTTCCCGGACGGCGCCGACGACGAAGGTGAGCGGGTGCAGGCGCCGGCGGTGCGGCGCGGCGGCGGGGTGCGGCGGGGGCCCCGCGGCGGCGGACCCCCCGGTCCCGGGCCGGACGCTCACGTCGCGTCGTCGCGCAGGTCGTGCGCGCGGTGCGCGAGCTGCTCGGCCAGCCGGGTCGCCACGGCCAGGGGCAGGCCGGAGACCTCGGACGAGCCGGTGTGCGAGGCGGTGTTGACCTTGATGGTGGCCAGCCCCAGCAGGCGTTCGATCCAGCCCTGCTCGGTGTCGACGGTCTGGATCCGGCCGACCGGCACCAGCAGCCATTCGCGGCTGAACCAGCCGGTGCGGGTGTAGACGACGTCGGCGCTGACCTCCCAGCGGTGCACCCGGTACCGCCAGACCGGCGCGGCGGTGACCATGAGCAGCCCGGCCGTCCCGACGATGTAGGGCAGCCAGCCGACGCGGCCGGTCAGCCAGCCGGGCATGCCGCTCCATCCGGCGTCGCCGAGCCAGGCGGCGACGCCGAGCGCGAGGCCGAACGCCAGGCCCCACAGCAGGAGGTACTCGATGGCCCAGTGCGCGACGGCGCGCGGGGAGACCCGGTTCGCGGGCGGCCGCAGGCGCGGCGGGTGCGACCCCCCGCCGTCCTTGTGGTGGCTGCGCCGCACCGACGTCACATCGCGAGTTTAGAACGTCCGGAGAAAACAACGGCGTACCAGCGTTTTGTCAGTAGCGGCTGGGAGAGTGGCCGGACGTGCGGCGGACCGAGTCCTAGGAGATCACATGTCCCACGCGATCCAGGCCGAGGGCCTGGTGAAGCGGTTCGGTGAGACCAGGGCGCTGGCCGGCGTCTCTCTCACCGCCGAGCCCGGCACGGTGCTGGGCATGCTCGGCCCGAACGGCGCCGGGAAGACGACGGCGACGCGGATCCTGGCCACGCTGATCGAGCCGACCGAGGGCAGCGCCCGGGTCGGCGGGTTCGACGTGGTGAAGGACGCGCACAAGGTGCGGCAGCTGATCGGCCTGACCGGGCAGTACGCCGGGGTCGACGAGATGCTCACCGGCACCGAGAACCTGATCCTGATCGGCCGGCTGCTCGGCATGCCGCGCCGGGCGTCGCGGGCGCGGGCGGCCGAGCTGCTGGAGCGGTTCCAGCTCACCGACGCCGCCGAGCGCGCCGCCAAGACCTACTCGGGCGGGATGCGCCGCCGCCTCGACCTGGCGGCGAGCCTGGTCGGGAGGCCGCAGATCCTGTTCCTGGACGAGCCGACCACGGGCCTCGACCCGCGCAGCCGCAACGGCCTGTGGGACATCGTCCGCGGGCTGACCGACGACGGCGTCACCGTGCTGCTGACCACGCAGTACCTGGAGGAGGCCGACCGGCTCGCCGACGACATCGTGGTGATCGACCGCGGCCAGGCGATCGCGCACGGCACGTCCGACATGCTGAAGGCGCAGGTCGGCGGGCAGGTGCTGGAGCTGCGGCCGGTCCGGGACGGCGACGGCGACGCCGCCGCGCGGATCGTCGCGGACCTCACCGGGACGGAACCGGAGATCCGGGACGGGCTGGTGTCCGCGCCGATCACCGATCCGTCGCTGATGCCCGCGGTCGTCCGGCGGCTCGACGACGCGGGCGTCGCGGTCGGCGAGCTGTCGCTGCGCAAGTCCAGCCTGGACGAGGTGTTCTTCGCCCTCACCGGCCACCACACCGACGACATCGACGCGGAGGCCGGCGAGCTGGAGCAGGCCGCCGACAGGGAAGGGGCGTCGGCATGACGACCGCGACGTTCGCGCCGCAGGACCTGGCCAAGCGGGTGTCGCCGGGCATCGCCGTCCGCAACACGATGACGCTGGCCTGGCGCAACCTGGTCCAGATCAAGCACAACCCGATGGAGCTGGTGGACCTGTCCATCCAGCCCATCATGTTCGTGCTGCTGTTCGCCTACGTGTTCGGGCCGGCGATGGCCGGCAGCGTGCACGCCTACCTGCCGATCGTCATCCCGGGGATCATCGCGCAGAACGCGCTGTTCGCCGGGATGAGCACCGGGTTCGGGCTGAACACCGACATCACCAAGGGGGTGTTCGACCGGTTCCGCAGCCTGCCGATCTCGCGGTCGGCGCCGCTCGCCGGGCGGATCATCGCCGACACCGTCAAGCAGGCGTGGTCGATGCTGATCCTGCTGGCGGTCGGGTTCGCGATCGGGTTCCGGGTGCACACCGGCGTCCTGCCGGTGCTCCTGGCGTTCCTGCTGCTGCTCACGTTCGCGCTGCTGTTCTCGTGGACGTCGGTGTTCATCGCGATGAAGGTGAACGAGCCGGAGAAGGTGCAGATCTTCGGCTTCGTGGTGATCTTCCCGCTGAGCTTCCTGAGCACGGCGTTCATCCCGACGACCAAGGGCATCCCCGGCTGGCTGGCGTTCTGCATGGACAACAGCCCGGTGACGCAGCTGGTGGCGTCGATGCGCGGGCTGCTGGTCGGCGGCCCCGTCCTGGAGCACGCCTGGATCGCGCTGGCCTGGGGCGTCGGCATCTCGCTCGTCTTCGCCCCCTTGTCCCTGCGCGCCTTCAAGAAGCGCGCCTGAGGGCGGTGAAGGCGAGGGCCGCCGCGGTGAGGCCGGTGATCGCGGCGGCGAGGTAGACGCGGTCCAGGCCGGCGGCGGTGTCGTGCGGGGAGTTCTGGAACAGGACGCCCAGGGCGGCGACGCCGAGGGTCTGGCCGAGCTGGCGGAACGTGGTCATCGCGCCGGCGGCCGTCCCGCGCCGCTCCGGCGGGGCCGCCGTCATGACGGCCGTGCCCATCGCGGGGATCATCAGGCCGACGCCCGCGCCGGTCACGACCAGCCCGAACGTGATCGAGGACGCGCCGGAGCCGGCGTCCAGGTGCGCCTGCAACGCGCAGCCGATGCCGCTGAGCAGCAGCCCTCCGCCGACGGCGACGCGCGGCGGGACGCGGCGCCCGCTCAGCGTGGAGACCGCGAACGTCGCCAGCGCCATCGGCATCAGCGCGAGGCCGGCGCGGACGGGGCCGAGGCCGACCGACGACTGGAGCCAGACCGAGGTGTAGATCAGGCAGGCGAACGCGGCCGACGAGGCGAGCACGCAGACCATGACGGCGGAGAACGCGGGTTCGCGGAACAGCCGGAGGTCGAGCAGCGGATGCCGGCGGCGCGGTTCGAGGGCGATGAACGCGGCCAGCGCGGCGAGTGCGGCGGCCAGCCCGGCGAGCACCGGGGCCGCGCCCCAGCCGTCGGTGCCGGCCCTGGTCAGCGCGGCGGTAAGGGCGCCCGCGCAGATCGCGAACAGCGCCATGCCGGGCAGATCGAGCGAAACGGGCCGCGCGGCCCGCTCGCCGCGCCCGATCACCTTCACCGTCAGCGCGATGGTGACGAGCGCGACCGGAAGGTTCACCAGGAAGATCGCGCGCCAGCCGAGCCAGGCGGTCAGAGCGCCGCCGAGCATCGGCCCGGCCGCGCCGCCGAGCCCGCTCACGGCGCCCCACACGCCCATCGCCGTCCGCATCGCGGGCCCCTGGTAGACGGCGCCGATCAGGGAGAACGCGGTGACGGCCATCGCGGCGCCGCCGATCCCCTGGACGGCGCGGGCGGCGATGAGGGCCGCCGCGTCCGGCGCGAGCGCGCAGCCCGCCGACGCCGCCGCGAAGATCGCCAGCCCGGCGAGGTAGGCGGCGCGGTGCCCGTAGCGGTCGGCGAGCGAGCCCGCCGGGAGCATCAGCACGGCGAGGACGAGGGTGTAGACGTTGGCGACCCATTGCAGGCCGGACAGGGAGGTGTGCAGGCCGCCGGCGACGCTGGGTAGCGCCACCGCGACGATCGTGGTGTCGACGATGAACATGAACGAGCCCAGGCAGACCGCCACGAGCGGCGACCATCGGCGCATCGGGACTCTCCTTTCGCTGGAAGGCCCCCACAGCGTCGCCACCGCCCGCACGAGTCCGCCAACCACGCCTGCGATTCCGGCGGAATCCGTCAATAGGTAGCCTGTGGCGATGGACGACGTCACGCTGGACGAGGTCGACCACGGGCTCGTGCACGCGCTGCGGATCGACGGGCGGGCCCCGTTCAGCCGGATCGGCGAGGTGCTCGGCGTCTCGGAGAACACCATCGCGCGCCGGTACCGGCGGCTCCGCTCGTCCGGCGTGCTGCGGGTCGTCGGCGCGGTGAACGGGCGCAGGCTCGGGTACACCTCGTGGACGATCCGGCTGCGCTGCACCCCGGACGCCGCCGGATCCATCGCCGGGGCGCTCGCGGCGCGCGACGACACCTCGTACGTGTACCTGCTGTCCGGCGGCACCGAGATCTCGTGCAACGCGCAGACGCGCTCGGCGGACGAGCGCGACGCCCTGCTGCTGGAGAAGCTGCCGCGCACCCGGCGGGTGATCGGCGTCTCGGCGCACCTGCTGCTCCGGAGCTTCGCGCTGCCCGCCACCTGGCTCGGCCCCGCGGTGCTGTCGCCCGAGCAGGCCGTCCGGCTCCGGCCGCCTCCTGCGCCGGACGGGACGCGGCCGATCGAGGTGGGCGCGGCCGACCTGGCCCTGCTCGCCGCCCTCGCGCGGGACGGCCGCGCCGGCTACGCCGACCTCGCCAAGGCGACGGGCTGGTCGGACTCCACGGTCAAGCGCCGTGCCGAGGCCCTGCGCGGCGCGGGCGTCCTGCAGTACCAGGTCGACATCGAGCCGGCCCGGCTCGGCTTCCACGCCGAGGCGCGGCTGTGGATGTCGGTGCGCCCGTCCGCCGTAACGGACGCCGCGACCGCGATGGCCGCGCATCCGGAGGTGTCGTTCGTCGCGCTGACCACCGGGCCGACGAACCTCGTGGCCGTCGTGAACTGCCGCGACACCGAGGACCTCGCGCGCTACCTCACCGAGCGCGTCGCCGCGCTGGACGGCATCGTCACGATGGAGACCGCGCCGGTGATCCGGACCGTGAAACGGGCCGGCCTGCCGCTCTGATCAGGAGGCGGCGCTTCCGGGGCCGGGCGGGCGCGTCATCGTCGACGCGGACGGGCGGGCGAGGCCGAACTCGGCGACGACGTCGTCCAGGGTGCGGGCCAGCCCGCGCCCGTGGGCCGCCGTGAAGGCCGCGTCGCCGAGGTCGGCGCGGACGGCGGCCTCGATGGCCAGCACGTCCGGCTGCGACAGGTCGCGGGTGCCGCGCAGCCCGTCGGCGGTGCCGAGCAGCACGGCCGCCCGTTCCGGATCGCCGGACAGGCGCGACCGCTCGGCGAGGCCCGCCAGCACGTACGCCAGGATCGGGTAGTCGCGGGCGTGCGCGGCGCCGCGCACCGCCTCGTCCAGCCGCGCGGACGCCTCGTCCATCGCGCCCATCGCCATGTCGAGCTGCGCGCGCGAGCACAGCACCATCGCGCGGAACTGCGGCGGGCCGGGAATGCCGCGGGTCAGCTCGTCGGCGCGGGACAGCCGGCGCAGCGCCTCCGCCGTGTCGCCGGAGCGGCGGGCGAACTCGCCGAGCTGGTAGTGCACCGCGGCCACCTCCTCCGGCCGCCGGGCCGCCTCGACGCCCTCGACCGCCGCGAGCAGCAGCGCCTCGCCGCGGGCGCGCTCGCCGATCAGGTCCAGCGCGTTGGCCAGCTTCATGTTGACGTGGACGAGCGCCGCCGTCCCGCCGCCCAGCTCGGCGTTCAGCCGCAGCGACTCCTCGTAGAGCACCGCGGAGCGGCGGTGGTCGCCGTCCCGGCCGGCGATCTCCGCCTGCGCGGCCAGCGTGAACGACAGCCCCCACCGGTCCCCCGCCTCGCGGAAGGCGGCCAGCGCCCGGTCGCAGTCGTCCTGCACGCGGCCGACCCAGCCGAAGTTGTGGGCGATCTGGCCGCGGATGAAGTACGCGAGGCCGCGCACCCACGGGTCCGGGTCGTCCAGCAGCCCGTCGACGCCGATCGCCGTCGTGTCGTCCCAGCCCACGGTGTACATCTCGAAGCTGGTGAGCATCAGGCGCAGCACCGGGTGCACGGCGGCGGGGTCGCGGCCGGCGCACAGGCCCCGGGCGCGGGTCAGCCAGCCGAGCACGCGGTCGCCGTCGAGCTGGTTGTCCAGCGAGGCCATGGCCCCGAGGGCGAGGGCGAGGGCGGTGGTCCCGTCGTCCGGGACGCCCGGAAGCGCGAGGATCTCCTCCAGGTGGTCGGCGCCGTCGCGCAGCTCGCCCTGCAGGAACCAGTACCAGCCGAGCGCCGCGCAGAACCGCAGGGCCGTCGCCGCGTCCCCGGCGGAGATCGTCCAGCGCAGCGCGGCGGAGACGTTGTCGTGCTCGGCGGTGAGCCGGCGCAGCCAGTCCAGCTGCTCGGCCCGGTACAGGTGCGGTTCCGCCTCCTCGGCCAGGGCGACGAAGCAGTCGGCGTGCGCCCGCCGGACGGCCCGCTCCTCGCCCGCCTCGGCGAGCCGCTCGGTCCCGTACGCGCGGATCGTCTCCAGCATCCGGTAGCGCGGCCCGCCGTCCGCGCCGGTCACCGTCACCAGGGACTTGTCGACCAGCGCGGTCAGCACGTCCAGGACGTCGGCGCGACCGAGGCCCGGCCCGGCGCACACCCGCTCAACGGTCTCCAGCGTCGCGCCGCCGGGGAAGACGGCCAGCCGGCGGCACAGCACGCGTTCGGGCTCCTCCAGCAGGTCCCAGCTCCACTCCACGACGGCCCGCAGCGTCCGGTGCCGGGGCAGGGCCGTGCGGCTGCCCGCGCTGAGCAGCCGGAACCGGTCGTCCAGCCTGGTCGCGACCTGCTCCGGCGTCATCGCCCGCATCCGGGCGGCGGCGAGCTCGATCGCCAGCGGCATGCCGTCCAGCGCCCGGCAGATCCGGACGATCCAGGCGACGTTGGCGCCGGTCACCGCGAACCCGGGCGAGACGGCGGCGGCGCGGTCGGCGAACAGCCGGACGGCGGGCCGCGCCCGCGCCTCCTCCGGGGCGGCCGACGAGGGCGGCGCCTCCAGCGGCCCGACGGGCCAGAGCGTCTCGCCGGTGATGCCGAGCGGTTCCCGGCTGGTCGCCAGGATCCGGACGCCGGGGCACGCGGCCAGGACCCGGTCGGCCAGCGCGGCAGCAGCGTCCAGCAGGTGCTCGCAGTTGTCCAGGACCAGCAGCAGCCGCTTACCCGACAGCGCGGTGACGAGCCGGTCCAGGGGGTCGGACGGGTGCGGAGCGGCGCGCAGGCCGGGCATCGGCAGGGCCGCCTCACGCAGCCCGAGCGCGGCCAGGACGGCGGCGGGCACCTCACCCGGGTCGGTGACCGGCGCCAGCTCGACCAGCCAGGCGCCGTCCGGCGCCGGGAACGCCGCGTCTCGCTGCGCGCCGAGGTGGCGGGCGGCCTCGACCGACAGGCGGGTCTTGCCGGCGCCGCCGGGGCCGGTGAGGGTGACCAGGCGGGCGTCCGCCAGCAGCGCGCCGACCTTCTCCAGGTCGGCGGCGCGCCCGATGAAGCTGGTCAGCGGCGCGCTGAGGTTGCCCTTCGGGGGTTGCGGCGCGGGGCCGGCGTCCGGGGCCGCCGCCAGAGCCGGGTCGCGGCGCAGCACGGCCAGGTGGACGGCCGCCAACTCCGGCGACGGGTCGACGCCGAGCCCGTCGGCGAGGGCGCGCTTGGCCTCCTCGTACCGGGTGAGCGCCTCGGCGTGGTGGCCGGCGGCGTACAGCGCCCGCATGAGCAGGGCGGTGACGGGCTCGCGGAGCGGGTCCTCGGCGGCGAGGGCGCGCAGTTCGGGGATCACCTCGGCGTGCCGGCCGAGCGCGAGGTCGGCGTCGATGCGCTCCTCCAGCGCGGCGCGGCGCAGGGCGTCCAGCCGCGCGGCGGGCGCGTCCGCGAACCGCAGCCCGGCGGCGTCGGCCAGGGCGGGCCCGCGCCACAGGGCGAGCGCCTCGCGCAGCCCCGCCGACCGGGCGCCGGGGTCGCCGCCACGCCGCGCGGCGGCGACCTGCGCCTCGAAGTCGTGGGCGTCGACGCACGCGCGCGGCAGGACGAGCCGGTAGGCGCCGGACCGCGACTCGACCGCGTCGCGGCCGATGGCGGCGCGCAGCCGCGAGACCAGGGACTGCAGCGCATTCGGCGCGCCGCGCGGCACACCGTCCTCCCAGAGCGCATCGATGATCCGCTCGGCGGGCAGGAGCGCGCCCGGGTCGAGGGCGAGCAGGGTCAGCAGCGCCCGCAGCCGCGCTCCCCCGACCTCGACGGGGCCGCCGTCCGCGCGCACCTCCAGGGGTCCCAGGATCCCGATCCGCACACCGGCGATTCTCCCCCACCGGCGGACATGCCGACGCCCCGGCGGTCACGGGGACCACCGGGGCGTCGCAGCCGAGCGGAAGGGTCAGGCAGCGGGCTCGCTGAGCTTGGCCTTCAGCTTGGCGTCGTCCAGGGCCGCGAGCTCGAAGTCGGCGCGCGGCTGCTCGACGGTCGCGAGCGAGACGGTCTCGCGCTTGAGGAACAGCGCGAGCGTCCAGTCCGCCAGGACGCGCAGCTTGCGGTTGAAGGTCGGGACCTTCGCGCCGTGGTAGCTGCGGTGCATGAACCAGGCCGGCCAGCCCTTGACCTTGAAGCCGTAGGTCTGGGCGACGCCCTTGTGCAGGCCGAGGCCGGCGACGGCGCCGACGTTGCCGTGCACGTACGGCTTGAGCGACTTGCCGCGCAGCGACCGCACGATGTTGTCGGCCAGCACCTTCGACTGCCGGACGGCGTGCTGGGCGTTCGGCGGGCAGAACATGCCGTCCTGCGTGAGGTCGGGGATCGCGGCGTTGTCACCGGCGGTGAACGCCCGCACCAGGCCCTCGATGGTGAGGTACTCGGTGCCCTTGACCCGGCCCCGCTCGTCCACCGGCAGGTCGCCGTGCCGGACCACCGGGGACGGCTTGACGCCCGCGTTCCACACCAGCGTGCCGGCCTGGAAGCTGCTGCCGTCCGACAGCTCGATCTGGCCGTCCACGGCGGACTGCAGGAAGGTCTTCATCTTCACGTCGATGCCGCGGCCGCGCAGCTGCTCGGCGGTCCACTTGCCCATGTCGGGGCCGACCTCGGGCAGGATGCGGTCGGCGGCCTCGACGAGCATGAACCGCAGGTCCTGCGGGGTGACCTTGCGCATGTACTTGGTGGCGTCGCGGGTCATGTCCTCCAGCTCGGCGATCGCCTCGACGCCGGCGAACCCGCCGCCGACGAACACGAAGGTCAGCGCCTTGCGGCGCAGGTCCACGTCGTCGGTGGACTCGGCGATCTCCAGCTGCTCCAGCACGTGGTTGCGCAGGTGGATGGCCTCGCCGACGGTCTTGAGGCTGATGCCGTTCTCGGCCAGGCCGGGGATGGGCAGCAGCCGCGGCACCGCGCCGGCCGCCATGACCAGGTAGTCGTAGGAGATCCGCTCCGGCGGCCCGGCCAGCGGCTGGACGATCGCCCAGCCCTCGTCGTGGTTGAGCTCGGTGACCCGGGCCTTGCGCACGGTGCAGCGGGGCAGCACCCGGCGGAGCGGGACGACGACGTGCCGCGGGGAGATGTTCCCGGCGGCGGCCTCGGGGAGGAACGGCTGGTACGTCATGTACGAGTTCGGGTCAACGACGGTGACCTTGACCTCGCCCCGCTTGAGCTCCTTGCGGAGCTTCTTCTGCAGGCGCAGGGCGGTGTACATGCCCACATAGCCGCCACCCACGATGAGGATGTGGGGAGCGCCAGGGGTCTCCTCGGCGGTCCTGGCCATTGCGGCCTCCTATGTCACGGTCGGCTTGTGAAGACATTCACAAACTAGCCGATGAAGTCACTCTGACACCAACCGATAACCAGGAAAGAACACGAAAACTTCCCGTACTGGCAAAGTGGAGCGTTGCGAAGCATGTGAAACTCGCCACTCCTTCCCAAATTTTCGGATGGAACGGGACAAAGCACGCATGACGCAACTCACACCGGCGATCACCGGACGCTCACCTGTCGCCGACCTGCCGCTGACCTGGGGACGCCACCCGGGCGCGGGCCGGAAAGGCCCGTTCCACACCCGGAGAGCCCCTAAGGTTGGGGCGGACGAGGAAGGGGGCGCCACCGGCGCGGGCGCGCGGGACCCGGACGACGGCAGGCCGGCGGCGCGCGGCGTACGATCTCGCCCGGGAGCGTAACGAATGAAGAGCAGAGACCGGCGTCCGATCCCGGCCGCGGCGGGCGTCCTCGCGCTCACCATGGCGCTGGGCGGCTGCGGACTGATCGGCCAGCCCCAGAACAAGAGCGCCGAGCTGTCGGAGTGGTTCACCGTGACCAGCCCCGTCTTCCGCGATGGGCGCGACTTGCCCACGCGGTACGGCTGCGGGACGTACCCTGGCGGAGAGGGCAAGACCCCGCCGCTGCATTGGTCGGGGGCGCCCGCCGGGACCAGGTCGTTCGCGATCGTGATGGACGACCCGGACGCCCCGGAGGGCGCCTACGTGCACTGGGTGCTCGCGGGGATCGACGGAACGACCAACGAGCTCGTCGAGGGCGCCGAGATCCAGGGCGCCGTCGAGGGGCTCACCACAGGCAAGAAGGCGGGATACGCGGCCCCGTGCCCGCCCAAGGGAGAACGGCATCGGTACCGGTTCACCATCTACGCGCTGGACAGTCCGGCGCCGTTCCGCCAGGGCGCCAAGCTCCGGGACTCGCTGGGCGCCATCGCCGGGCACACGGTGGGCCGCGGCCGGATCACCGGGAACTTCGGCGGCAAGCAGGCGCGTTGACCGTGGAGCCTCAGGGCACGGGGTCGGCGCGGGACCCCCTCGGGGGCTGAGCTGACAGGGGTGTGCGGGTGGCCCGGACGGGCCGGCCGGTACGCGTCGGGTGAGGGTAAATGTTCGCGAAGGGTGTGACAACGGTCATAGCGGTCGGACAGAATCGGACCAACTCCGAGGACGACCGACCGCCGGCGACGAACGGGCCCGACCCGCGGACCGCGCCGGCGACTCTCGCCGGGCCAAGGCATTGGGTGGTGGCATGACTTCTTACATCGTGGTCTTCGGCCTCATTGTGGTCGTGGTCCTGGTGGTCGTCCTCGTGGCGCTCGGACTGCGGGCCAGCCGTGCGGGGCGCGACGACGACGACTGGATGGACGACGAGCCGCAGCAGCAGCCGCGCGGCCGCCGCGGCGCACCGCCGCAGCCCGACGACATGGGCGGGCACGACGACGGCTACGGCCCCGGTTACGACCAGGGCTACGGCAACGCCGCCCCGGACCCCGCCTACGACCGGCGCGTCGCGGGCGGCCCGCTCGCCGCGCCCGCCGGCGCCCCCGCCCCGTCCCCGTCCCCGCCGCCGCCCGCTCCCGGCGGCCCCGCGTCGGACGAGATGGAAGACGACGACTACTGGGCCACCATCACCTTCGACAAGCCCAAGTTCCCCTGGCAGCACGACCAGGAGGCGGGCGGGCCGGACCCGGCGGCCGACCCCCTGAACACCCAGCACGCCCCCCAGCAGCCCGGGCAGGCGACCCAGCACGTGCAGCCGCCCGAGCAGCAGCCCGCGATCGAGCACCCCGGTCTCACCCAGCCGGTCGCGCTGGGCGCCGACGGCACCGTGCTCAACGGGCTGGGCGGTCCCGGCACCGGCCCGCAGCAGGCTCCCGCGCCGGGCGGCTTCCAGGGCGCGCCGTACGGGTCCGAGCCGTACGCGGCCGACCCCGGCTCCACGTCGCTCGACCCGATCCCGGCGGACCTCGGCGCGCTCGGCGGACCGTCCGGCACCGGGCCCCAGTCGCCCTACGGAATGCCCGACCAGCAGATCTACGGCGGGCAGGAGCAGCAGCCGGCGTACGGCGCGGCCGACCAGTACGACCCGTCCTACGGCGGCGGGGCCGAGCAGTTCGGCGGGCACGGCGACCAGCCGCACTACGGCGGGCAGGACCAGTCCGGTTACGGCGACCAGCCGCAGTACGGCGTCCCCGACCAGCCGCAGTACGGCTCGCACGAGCCGTCCTACCCCGACTTCGGCTCCGACCCGCTGGGGTCGCGCCCGGCGGGCGCCCCGCCCGGCGGCGGACGGCCGGACACCTTCGACATGCCGCTCGGCGCCTCCGCGTCCCAGCCGCCGGCGCAGCACCCGGCGCCGCCGGCGTCCGACCCGCTGGGCCTGCCGCTCGGCCGCACCGACGAGCCCGGTCGCGGGTTCGGCGACTCCACCGGCGGCCTGCCCGGCGCGTCCGAGGTGATGCCGCCCGCTCCCCCGGCTCCGGCCGCGCCCGCGGCGCACGCCGGCCCCGGGTCCGGCGCCTCGGGGTCCGACACCGACAACCACAAGCTGCCCACCGTGGACGAGCTGCTCCAGCGCATCCAGACCGACCGGCAGCGCGCCGCGGGCGGCCCGTCGCCGGACTCCGGCGGCTACGGCGGGCTGAACGACCCGCTGAGCGACCCGCTCGGCACCGGCTCCTTCGGCACCGGCTCGGCCGGCAGCGGTTCGGGCACGGGTCCGTGGTCCCCGCCGGCCTCCGGCGGCTCGTCCGGGCCGGGCGCACCGGGCGGCGGGTACGACGGCGGGTACGGCTCGTCCGGCGCGGGATCCGGCACCGGCGGCTACGGGCAGGGCTCGCACACCGACGGGTACCCGACCGCCCCTGCCTACGGCGAGTCGCCCCGCTACGACGACCCGCTGAGCGGCGGGTCCCGCGAGCCGTACGGCTCCGGCGGGCAGAACGGCGGGCAGGGCGGCGGCACCGGCGCCTACGGCGACTTCAGCGGCAGCAGCTACAACGGCAACGACCCGCTCGCCGCGCCGCACGACCCGGGCTCCACCCAGGCGTACGGCTCGGGCTACCCTGGGGCGCCGCAGCAGGGCGGCTACCAGCAGCAGAGTGGGCGGCCGAGCGACACCAACCCGTACGACTCCCGGCAGCAGCCCGACGACTGGGAGAACTACCGCCGCTGACGCGGCACCGTTTCGCGCACCACCAGGCGAGGGCCACCGGATCCCGGTGGCCCTCGGCGCGTTTCCGGGCGCCCGCGCGCCGGCGCGTCCCGGGCGGGAACCGGAGAATCTGGTTGTATACGTTGAGTGACTTCAAAGCCACTCAACGTATCCGCATTGCGGCGGGACGCGCTCGCGTCCTTCGTCGTGTTCCTGGTCGCGATCCCGCTGTCGCTGGGCATCGCGGTCGCCTCGGGCGCACCGGTCGCCGCCGGGCTCATCGCCGCCGTCGCCGGCGGCATCGTGGCCGGGCTGGCCGGCGGGTCCCCGCTCCAGGTCAGCGGGCCGGCCGCCGGGCTGACGGTGCTGGTCGCCGAGCTCGTCCAGACCTACGGCTGGCGGGCCACCTGCACGGTCACCCTTCTCGCCGGGCTGGTGCAGATCGCGCTCGGCCTGAGCCGGGTCGCGCGCGTCGTGCTGGCCGTCTCGCCCGCGGTCGTGCACGGCATGCTCGCCGGCGTCGGGGCGGTGATCGTGCTGAGCCAGGTGCACGTCGTGCTCGGCGGCGGCCCGCAGGAGTCCGCCGTGGCCAACCTGCGGGAGCTGCCCGGGCAGCTGCTCCACCCGGTGCCGCACTCCGCGCTGGTCGCCGCGCTGACCGTGCTGGTGCTGCTCGGCTGGTCCCGGCTGCCGCGCGGCGGCCGGCTGCGCATGATCCCCGGCCCGCTGCCCGCGATCACCGCCGCCACCGTGACCGCGTGGGCGCTCGGCTGGCAGGCCGCCCGGGTGGACCTGCCGGAGACCCTGCTGCAGGGCTGGGGCGCGCCCGAGCTGCCGGACGGGGCGCCGCACGGGGTGGCGGGCGCCGTCGTCTCGCTCGCCGTGGTGGCCGCCGTCGCGTCCCTGCTGTGCAGCGTCGCGGTCGACCGCGTCCGGCCCGCCGGGGTCGCCCCCACCGACCTCGACCGCGAGCTGGCCGCCCAGGGCGCGGCGAACGCGGTGTCGGGGCTGTTCGGGGGCCTGCCGGTCGCCGGCGTGATCGTCCGCAGCACGGCCAACCTGGAGGCCGGCGCGCGGACCCGGCTGTCGGCCGTGCTGCACGGGGTGTGGGTGCTGGTGCTGGCGGTGTCCTGCGGGCCCGTCATCGAGCACGTCCCGCTCTCGGCCCTGTCGGCGCTGCTGGTGGTGCTCGGCGTGCGGCTGGTGGACCCGGCCCGCGTCCGCGACCTGCGGCACCACCGGGAGGCGCCCGCCTACTTCGCCACGTTCGGCGGCGTGGTCGTGCTCGGCCTCGGCGAGGGCGTGCTGCTGGGCATCGCGGTGACGGCGGTGCTGGCGCTGCGGCGGCTGACCCGGCTGACCGTCCGGACCGAGCGGCTCGTCCCGGTGCCGGGCGACGTGCCCGCCCCGCCGCGCTGGCACGTGGTCGTGGAGGGGACGCTGACCTTCCTCGGAGTGCCGAAGGTGACGCGCGCGCTGCGGGCCGTCCCGGCCGGCGCGGGCGTCGACCTCGACCTCAACATCGACTTCATGGACCACGCCGCGTTCGACGCGATCCACGAGTGGCGGCTGGCCCACGAACGCCAAGGAGGCAGGGTCGACATCGACGAGGTTCACGAGGGTTGGTATGAAAGAGGGGTGACAGGTGATATGTCTTCGCCGCGTAAGTCGTCCCCTCCAGCGCGCTGGTGGGCTCCATGGGCGAATCGCCAGCGACGCCCCGAGGCCGCCGCCGAACCCTCGTCCGCGACGTCCGTGCTGCTCGACGGCGTCCGGGAGTACCACGACAGCACCGCGGGACTGGTCCGTCCGATCATGGCCGAGCTGGCGATGGAGCAGAAGCCGGAGCTGCTCTTCATCACCTGCGTGGACTCGCGGGTGGTGCCCAACATCATCACCGCCAGCGGGCCGGGCGACCTTTTCATCAACCGCAACGTCGGCAACTTCGTCCCGCCGCACGGGTCGGCCGTCCCGGACGACTCGGTGATGGCGACCGTCGAGTACGCGACCAACGTGCTGGACATCCGGACGATCGCGGTCTGCGGCCACTCCAACTGCGGCGCGATGGCCGCCGTCATGGCGGGCGGCGCGGAGGTCGCGCACCTGGAGGGGCTGTCGCGCTGGCTCGAGCACGGCGAGCCGACCCTGGAGCGCTTCCGCGCCGAGCAGGACCACGGCGACGATCCGCTGGCCCGGCTCATCCAGGTCAACGTGATGCAGCAGCTCGACAACCTGCTCACCTACCCCTGGCTCCGCGAGCGCGCGGAGGCCGGTGACCTGGAGCTCGTGGGGCTCTACTTCGATCTGAAGTCCGCGACGGTCAAGGTCCTCGACCGGGCCGCCGGGACGTTCGCCACCATTCCGAACCACGTCCCGGACGGGGCCCGCCGGGACGCCTGACCTGCACGACGACGGGAGGGTGGTCTCCGGGGACGTTCCCGGAGACCACCCTCTCAGCGTCCGACCAGTTGCTCACCGCGCGCCCGGCCATCCTCCTCCGGGCCGCCGCCGCCGAGCGCGGGGCCGGGCTCCTGCGGCCGGGGACGGCGCAGGTCGCCTTCCCGCCTGTAGTCGCGGACGTAGACTCCGGTCACCTTCCGCGCCGCGCGCGCACGGCGGCCCGACGGGGGCGTGAACAGCGTGTCGCGCCGGCTGGCCCGCGCGAAGTCCCAGAGGTAGACCAGGGCGCCCAGCGCCCCGCCGAGCACGAGGGCCACGAACACGATGATGATGAACATCAGCGCTCCTCTCCACGGGGCAGCCACCGTGCCCCGCCGCCACCGCCGACCGGCGATCAGCTCTACCTGGGACGTTAGGCGCCTCCTTTCGGTTTCTTTGTGTCGTGTGACCCGAAGCCACCGAGATCCACGCCACTCCGCCCGGGTGCGAGGTTCCCTGCACTTCTCGATCCGCTGCACGCCGCCTCGTCCGGCCCCGTGACGGCCCCGCCCGACCTCCGGCTCGAACCGGTTTGACCTGCGCTTTCGGCTACAGGTGACCGGTTTGGCCGGAGGGCCTCCGGGGAGCCCGGCAATTATGAACAAAACCACCATTTCGACCACAGCGGGCGCCTTCGTCCTCGCGGCCGGCGCCCTGCTCCCCGTCTCCGCCGCCCACGCGACCACGGTCCCGAGGCCCGGCGCCCCGGCCACCACGGACCCGGGCGGCGGCAACCCCGGCGAGCCGGGCGGCGAGACTCCGGGCGGCGGCGACACCGGCGGCCCGGGCGGCGGAGCCCCGGACAGCGGCAGCCCGACCGACGGCGGCAGCCCCACTGACAGCGGCAGCCCGATGAGCCCCGGCAGCGAGAGCCCGACCACCCCGGGCGCCACGACGCCGGCCCCGGGCGGCGGCGCACCCGCCAACCCCAAGGCCACGAGCGTCACCGTCACGGAGAAGGAGTACTCGCTGAAGCTCTCCCAGACCACCTTCAAGGCGGGCCCGTACACCTTCATCGCCAAGAACACCGGCAGCATGCAGCACGCCCTGGCCATCTCCGGTCCGGGCATCACCAACGCGAAGGTGACGCCGGGGATCTCGCCCGGACAGCAGGCCAAGCTGAACGTCACCCTGCAGGCGGGCACCTACCAGCTCTGGTGCCCGATCGACAACCACCGCTCGCTCGGCATGGAGACCAAGATCACCGTGCCCGGCTCCGGCGGAGGCGTCGTCCCGCCGGGCAGCCAGGCGCCGACCGAGAGCCCGACCGGCGGCTCCACCGGCAGCCCGCCCGAGAGCCCGACCGGCCCGGCCACCAGCCCGACCGAAAGCCCGACCGGGGCGCCCACGGGCACCCCGACCGGCGGCGGCGCCCCCGGCGGCTACTGACGCCCGGCGCCCCCTCGCGGCGTGTTGCCCTTATCCACCGACGCATAAGGGCAACACCCGCACCCCCTACTCCCCCTCGTCCGCCTTCACGAAGGCACTCCGCGGACTACTCGGCGATGGTTCCAGGGGCGGGCCGTCGGGGCCCATCACGTAGCTGCCGCGCTGCGGAACCGTGTAGATCAGCCCCTGCTCGCGCAGGTATTTGACGGCGCGGCGGACGGTCGTGCGGGCGACGCCCTCGAACTCCTGCATCAGGGTCTTCTCGCTCGGGATCGGCCGATCAGGCGCCAGCTCACCGGAGGCGATGCGGTCGGCGACCCACGCGGCGATCTGCCGGTAGGGCGGCAACGGCGACTCATGATCGATCTCAGCCATGACCGGACGCTATCCGTCTGCAGACGTCGTCCTCTCTAGCGCTACGTAGCGACACGTAGCGATACGAGGCGCTAGGCTCGGCCGCATGACGACTCCCCTGGCACGGGCGCAGGCCGGGCTCGGCGCGCTCCTGCACCGTCTCGACCTCTACGACCTGGACGTCCGCCTGAAGATCGACGGCCTCCAGGTTTCCAACCCGTTCGCGGACGGCTGCTGCGAGGACAACCCGGAACCGTCCGACACCATCACCTGCAGCCCCCGTCCGGACGACGAGGGCCGGTTCTGGTTCGCGCACTCGTGGGGCGAATGGATCGCCGAGGTCGACCACGTGGCCGACGCGGCCCTCCTCATCGCCACCCGCCTCCGCGCCGGTCAGTGCCTGTTCGAGCACTCCGGGCCTCCGGACGAGAGGCCTGGTGATCAAGGCAGGATGGGGCGCAGCCTGAACGCGTCCGCATAGGGCAACCATTTCGGCGCGGTCGGCACCGGTGGATCGATCATCATCGAGCCCGGGACCCGGCCTCGCGCCGAGGTGACGGTGGACGCCCCCGCGGGCCCACCGTCACCTCCGAGGCTCAGGGACGCCGAGCTCGGAAGCCTGGCGCCGTTCCCCGCGTCCGGCTCAGACGCCGGTCACCGCGGGCGGCCAGAGCTTGTCGATGGCGGCCTCGGCCTGGCGGCGGCTCTCCTCGGCCAGCGGGACGAGGCTCGACATCGCCGGCTTCTGCGGAGCGAGCGTGAGCTCGGCGGTGATGAACCGCGGCTCCAGTCCCGTCAGGGACAGACCGTGCGGCAGCCAGGCGGTCGCGTGGTCCCAGCCCTCCCTCGGGGTGCCGGCGCCGTAGCCGCCGCCCCGCGAGACGATCGCGACGAAGTCGCGGCCGCCCAGCAGGCCCTCCATGCTCTCCGGGTGGTAGGCCAGCCCGGGCGCGATGAGATGGTCGACCCACGCCTTCACCGAGCTGGGAACGCCGTAGTTGTACAGCGGCAGCCCGAGCAGGATCGCGTCGGCCTCGGCGACCTCGCCGACGAGCTCCTCGGTCAGCGCCCAGGACGCCGCCTGCGCCTCGGTGTGCCGGTCGGGCGGCACGAGCCTGCTGATACCGGCGACGGCGTCGAGATGGGGAACCGGGTCGGCGCCGAGGTCGCGGTACACGACGGTGCCTCCGGGATGGGCCGCGCGCCAGACGTCGGCGGCGCGGGCGGTGAGCTGCCGGCTGACCGAGCCGTCGCCCTGGACGCTCGAGTCGATGTGGAGTAGCCGTGCCATGGTCAGTTCCTCTCAGTGAACTCGAGTCGGTCGAACCGGTGTCAGGCCGCGGTGATGCCACCGTCGTGGGCGATCACCTGACCGGAGAGATAGGTGGACGCATCGCTCGCGAGATAGAGGACCAGCCCGGCGATCTCCTTCCTGTCGCCGACGCGCCCCATCGGCACCGAGGTCGGCATCCACTCGAGAAGCCGATCGATACCGGCCTGGTCGAGCTTCTTCGAGTACTCCCTGGCGAGGTTGGTGGCGGGGTGCCAGCCGGGCGCGACGACGTTGGCCCGGATCTGGTCGCGGGCATACTCGACGGCCAGTTGGCGAGTGAACCCGACGACCGCGGCCTTGCTGCTGGCGTACGGGATCGCCGTGACAGGGAAGCCCGGGTACAGCCCGACCAGGCCGAGGTAGGAACCGAGATTGATGATCGACCCGCGGCCGCTGTCGATCAACGGAGGCAGGAGCGCCTTCGTGGTCAGGAACATGCTGCGCAGGTTGACGGCCAGGACGCGGTCGAAGTCCTCGACGGCGACCTCGTCCGCCCTCCCGAGGACCGAGGCGATCCCGGCGTTGTTCACCAGGGCGTCGACCTCGCCGTCGCTCCACTCGAGCGTCTGGTCCACGGCGGCCCGAACCTGGTCCGGATCGATCAGGTCGGCATGGACCATCAAGCCGCGATCGCCGAGCAGCTCGGCGGTCTCGTCCAGGGGGTCTCGGTCGAACACCGCGACGCGCGCACCGGCATCGGCCAGCGACTCGGCGAAGGTCTGCCCGAGACCTGACGCGCCACCGGTGACGACCACGGTCCGGCCGTCCAGCCGGAACCGGTCAATGGGCTTGTCCGCCAATGGCCTTCGCGTCATGAAGCACACTCCTCACTGGGTACCGGGAGCAGCCGCCCCGCAGTGCGGCTCCCCGGCCCCGATACGACTGCCGTGACCTGCCGGGCTCCGCACGGATCACCGGATCTCAAGAGCCCGACACCAGGCTGAAACATGCTGCCTGCGCAGACAAATTCCTGTCGGCAGGGTGAGGTGGGTCACTCGAGGTCGGATCGAAGCCGGCAGAGGAGGCCGCGGCTCATCGTCCCGGCGGCCGGCCCTGCAGTTGCCGAGAACTACGTCCGCGCAGGTCAAGTCGCATGCTCGTACTCGTTGAGGGTTCCGCCCAGCCTCCCCCTCACCCACTCAGGGCGCGCCCACTCCGTTGAGATCATCAGCCCCTCAACCAGCCGAAGTCCTCGAACAGACACTCAGTCGGCCGGGCCGAGCAGGTCCCATCGGTTGCCGGCGACGTCGAGGAACACCGCGACCCGCCCGTAGGGCTCGGTGCGGGGCGCGGTGACGAACTCCACCCCGGCGTCCGTCATGCGCCGGTGGGCGGCGTCGAAGTCGTCCACCTGCAGGAAGAACCCCACGCGACCGGCGACCTGGTCGCCGATGGCGCTGGTCTGGCGTTCGCCGTCCGCGCGGGCGAGCAGGATGCCGGTCTGTGCGCCCGGCGGCCGGACGACGACCCACCGCTTGGGACGGCCGTCGTTCGTCCGCGAAGGCGAGTCCTCGACCAGGTCGAACCCGAGGGCCTCGGTGAAGTACCGGATGGCCCGGTCGTAGTCGTCCACGATGATCGTGATCAGGTCGAGTCGCATCTTCGCGAGCCTAGGACGCGCCTACCCCTGCGGGTAGAAGAGGAAGAGCGTGCAGCCCGTGGTCGTCTGCGGGACGTGGGAAGAGCCCGCGGGGGCATGAATGAAGGACCCGGCCGGGTAGTCGCGCTCGCCGTCGTTGAAGACGCCCGAGACCACGAAGACCTCCTCAGGCCCCGGTTCGTGGACGTCGATGCCCTCCCAGCACGTGTTCGGGTCCATCTGCAGCACGAAGGCCCTCGCCCCGGCGTCCCCCTGCCACAAGGGCCGCAGCCGGATCCCCGGGAACAGTTCGCGGACCGGAGCGTCCTCGACGGAAGACCACACGTAACCCAGTTCTGTCGTCATGGCACCAGCGTGGCGAGCACGCCCCCGCCCGCAGAGTGTCTGAAAAGACATCATGCGGTACTTTCACGCCATGCATCGCGTGGCCGCACTCATCCGCCCGCCGCAGTCGACGTTCGAGCTCGGCTATGCGGCCCAGGTGTTCGGGGTCGAGCGACGAGGCCTCCCGACCAGGTACGACTTCACCGTCTGCACCGAGCATCCCGGCACCGTCGCCACACTCGCCGGATACGACATGCTCGTCCCCAACGACCTGCAAGCCCTGGACGAAGCGCAGACCGTGATCGTCCCCGGCTGGCTGCCCGCCGAGGAGCCGCCCTCCCCCGCCGTCGTCCAAGCCCTGCGCCGCGCGCACTCCCGCGGGGCCCGCCTCGTCAGCATCTGCTCAGGCGCCTTCGCCCTCGCCCACGCCGGCATCCTCGACGACCGCCGCGCCACGACCCACTGGGCTCTGGCCGACGAGTTCGCCGCACGCTTCCCGCACGTCCAACTAGACCCGGACGTCCTCTACGTGGACCACGGCGACGTGGCCACGAGCGCGGGCGCCGGGGCCGGCTTCGACCTCTGCCTGCACCTGGTCCGCAGCGACCAGGGCGCCCGCTACGCCGCCCACATCGCCAGGACCATGGTCATGCCGCCCCACCGCGAGGGCGGCCAGTTGCAGTACTCGGCTCCACCCCACCCCGCCCATATCGACGACACCCTTGCGCCCTTGCTGGAGTGGGTCGCCTTGCGGATCGGCGAACCGGTGACGGTCGAGAGCATGGCCGCGCACGTGGGCGTCTCCCCCCGCACCCTGACCCGCCGCTTCACCGACCAGCTCGGCGTCAGCCCCGGCCAGTGGTTGCTGTCCCAGCGAATCGCCGCAGCCCAAGACCTCCTGGAGACCTCCGACCTGTCCTTGGACGCCATCGCCCGCCGGGTAGGCCTCTCCTCCGCCACCAACCTCCGCCGCCGCTTCCTCAATGCCCTGGGCACGACGCCAGGCGCCTACCGCCGAGCCTTCCGCGCCAACGCGCAATGACACGACCTACCCTGCCGGGGTGTGCGCCGCGCCCTCGGCGCGGATGCGCTGGCCGAGGAAGAGGGCCGCGCGGTCGAGTGCCTCGTCCGCCTCGTCCAGGACGCCGGCGAACGACTGGAACACGTGCGGCACGTCGGCGGTGACGTCCAGGATGACGTCCGCTCCGGCCGCCCTCGCACGCGCGGCCAGGCGCGTGGAGTCGTCCAGCAGGACCTCGTTGGTGCCCACCTGGATCAGCATCGGGGGGAAGCCGGTCAGGTCGGCGAGGACGGCCGGGCTGAGCAGGGGCTGGTGCGGGTCGGCTCCGGCGAGGTACATGGCTCCGGTGCGCTCGACGGCCTCGCGGGTGAAGACCGGGTCGACGCCCGCCTTGGTGTCCATGCTCTCGCCCGTGCGGGTGGCGTCGAGGCCCGGGGAGAACGCCACGACGGCGGCGGGCAGCGGGAGGCCCGCGTCGCGGGCGGCGAGGCAGGTGGTGACGGCGAGACCGCCGCCGGCGGAGTCCCCGGCGAACGCGATGGCCGAGGGGTCCTCGCCGCTGTCGAGGAGGGCGCGGTAGGCGCTCAGCGTGTCCTCGATCGCGGCCGGGAACGGGTGCTCGGGGGCGAGCCGGTAGTCCAGCGAGTACGCCCCGAACCCGGTCTTGGCGACGAGGTGTCCGGTCAGCGACAGAGCGGTCTCGGGGGAGCCGAACACCCAACTGCCGCCGTGGAAGTAGAGGATCGTCCCGGCGCGGGCCCGGCCGTCCGGCTCGACGCGCAGTGCGGGCCGGCCGCCGAGCGTCGCCCGCGCGGTGCGGATGCCGCCGGGGACGATCATCTGGGCCATCAGCGCCTCGAATCCGGCTCGGATCGCCTCGACCGACCGGGGACCCTCGGGCCGCGGCCGCCGCATCATCGCGTCGACCCGGGCCCGCTGCTCCTTGCTCATGGGTGTGCTCCCGCCGTAAGTAGCTTCCAGTACACTATATGCCGTGGAATATACATCGAGCGGCGACGAGGTCGACCCCCCGGGCTTCTTCGCCGATCTGGTCCGGTGCGAGACGCGCCTGTACAACGCCCTCAACGACCGCCTCCGCGCGCGGCACGGGATCGTCACCTCGCAGTTCGAGGCACTGCGCTACCTGCGCGACCATCCCGGGGCCCGGGTGGCGGACCTCGCCGCCGAGTTCGCCATCGGCGTCGGGGCGGCCAGCAAGAGCGTCGACCGTCTGGAGAAGCAGGGCTGGGCCGTCCGGCAGCCGAATCCGTCCGACCGCCGATCCTCGCTGCTGGCCCTGACGGGCGACGGCTCGCAGCTCGTGGACGCGGCGGAGAGCACCTTCACCGACGCCCTGGCCGAGCTGATCGGAGGGGCTCTCGACGATCCCTCGACGGTGGCCGCCGCACAGGCCCTCTCGAAGCTGCGCGCCGTGCTGGAACGCGACCAGACCGGCACACCGACCGGCTGACGGCGCCCCTGGTCATGGAGCGGCGGACGAGCCGGCCTGTAAGCCGGGTTCTGTGCCCGCCCCGGGGGGCGGGTGACGGCCATCCATCTCGGGCCGCCGTTGCCGACGACCTCCAGCGGTCTACCCGCAGGCTCGGGCGGGCCGCCCTCAGGCACCTGCGCGGGGCCGAAGCCCCTTCTTGACCTTGCTCCGGGTGGGGTTTACCGAGCCGCCCACGTCACCGTGGGCGCTGGTGAGCTCTTACCTCACCGTTTCACCCTTACCACCGGCCGGGCCGGTGGCGGTCTGTTTTCTGTGGCACTGTCCCGCGGGTCGCCCCGGGTCGGCGTTACCGACCACCCTGCCCTGTGGAGCCCGGACTTTCCTCGACGGGGACCAGGTCCCCGACGCGGCCGTCCGGCCGGCTCGTCCGCCGTACCCAGAACTCTAGCGGGTCGGTCAGTGTTCCAGGTGGTGGGCGTCGTTGAAGGCGCGCAGGCTGGCGGGGCCGTCGGCGTACCAGTCGACCGTGGTGAGGGACGCGACGTCCAGGTGCATCCGGTACAGCGACTTCATCGGGGCGCCGAGGGCGTCCTTGACCAGCATCTTGATCGGCGTGACGTGCGAGACGACCAGGACGGTCTGCTGCCGGTTGCGGACCTTCAGCTTGTCCAGGGCGGTGCGGACGCGGCGGGAGACCTGCGCGAAGCTCTCGCCGCCGGGCGGCGCGGCCTCCGGGTCGGCGAGCCACGCCTTCATCTCGGCGGGCCAGCCCTTGCCGGCCTCGGCGAAGGTGAGGCCCTCCCAGTCGCCGAAGGCGGTCTCGCGGAAGCCGTCCTCGACCCGGACGTCCAGGCCGGTGACGGCGGCGATCTCGGCGGCGGTGTCGCGGCAGCGCGAGAGGGGCGAGCTGACGATCGCGTCGAGGCCGCGGTCCTTGAGTACCAGGGCGGCGGCGCGGGCCTGGGCGAGGCCGGTGGTGGTGAGCGGGACGTCGTTCGTCCCGGCGAAGCGCTTCTCCGCGGACAGGGGCGTCTCGCCGTGGCGGAGCAGGATCGTCCGCGTGGGGGTGGACGAGACGGGCGGCGGGCCCGGCGCCTCCTCCTGCGGGGGCTCCTCGGTCGTGCGGGTCCAGCGCTCGCCGCGGGCGGCGGCGTCCATGGCCTCGTTGGCGAGCCGGTCGGCGTGCGCGTTGCGGTTGCGCGGGATCCAGCCGTAGGACACCGAGCCGAGGCCCTCGGCGGCCTCGCGGGCGCGCAGGGCCAGCGGGATCATGTCCGGGTGCTTGATCTTCCAGCGGCCGGACATCTGCTCCACGACGAGCTTGGAGTCCATCCGCACCTCGACCCGCGCGGACGGGTCGATCCCGGCGGCGGCCGTCAGCCCGGCGATCAGGCCCCGGTACTCGGCGACGTTGTTGGTGGCCATGCCGATCGACTCGGCGACCTCCGCCAGCACCTCGCCGGTCAGCGCGTCGCGGACGAGGGCGCCGTACCCGGCCGGGCCCGGGTTGCCCCGGGACCCGCCGTCCGCCTCGACGATCAGCTTCACAGGCCCGACTCGGGGGTGCGGACGAGGATGCGGCGGCACTCCTCGCAGCGGATCACCTCGTCCTGCGCCGCGGCCCGGATCCGGTTCAGGTCGACGGTGTTGAGCGCCAGGTGGCAGCCCTGGCAGGCGCCGCGGAACAGCTTCGCCGCGCCGACGCCGCCGAACTGGCCGCGCAGCTTCTCGTAGAGGCCGAGCAGCTCGTCGGGGACGTCCTTGGCGACGGCGGTGCGGGCGGCGCCCGTCGTGCCGTTCTCCTCGTCGATCTCCTTGAGCGCGGCGTCGCGGCGCGCGACGACCGCGGCCAGCTCCTCCTGCGTCGCGGTCTGGTCGGCGCGCAGCGCGGCGACGCGGCCCTCGGCCTGCTCGGTCCGCTCCATGATCTCCAGCACGACCTCCTCCAGGTCGGACTGGCGGCGGTGCAGCGACTCGATCTCGGTCTGCAGCCCGCTGAGGTCCTTGGCGGAGGCGACCTGGCCGGAGTCGAGGCGCTTCTGGTCCCGCTCGGCGCGGCTGCGGACCTGGTCGACGTCCTGCTCGGCCTTCTTCTGCTCCCGCGCCAGGTCGCCCGTCTCGGTCTCGGCCGCCACGATCGCGTCGCGCAGCCCGGTGAGCCGGGCCTCCAGCCGCTCGATCTCGGCGAGCTCGGCCAGCGTGCGGCGGCGGTGCGCGAGGCGGTCCAGCGAGCTGTCCAGGTCCTGCAGGTCGATCAGGCGAAGCTGGGCTTGCGGTGCGGCTTTCACTGTTCTCCTTCTGCGTGAAGGCTCCACGCGTCGGTGACGAGCGTGGACACCCGTGTCTCCAACTTGCCCGCTTCGGGTGCGGCGGCGGCCAGGCGCCGCGCGGCGTCGGCCAGCCAGGGCCATTCGGTCGCCCAGTGCGCGGCGTCCACCAGCGCGGGGCCGCCGTGCTCGGCGAACTCCGAGGCGGGATGGTGCCGCAGGTCGGCGGTGAGGTACACGTCGACGCCCGCCGCGCGGACGGTGTCGAGGAGGGAGTCGCCGGCGCCGCCGCAGACCGCGACGGTGCGGACGGCGCGGTCCGGGTCGCCCGCGGCCCGCAGCCCCCACGCGGTGGACGGCAGCCCCGCGGCGGCGCGCCGGGTGAACTCCCGCAGCGTCACCGGCTCGTCCAGCTCCCCGACGCGGCCGAGGCCGCGGCGCGGATCGTCGGCGGCCGGGACGATCGGGCGCAGCTCCCCGGTGAGCCCGACGGCGCGCGCCAGCGCGTCCGAGACCCCCGGGACGGCGACGTCGGCGTTGGTGTGCGCGGTGTGCAGCGCGACCCCGTTGACGATCATCCGGTGGATCAGCCGGCCCTTCGGCGCGGTCGCGGCGACCGAGTGCACCCCGCGCAGCAGCAGCGGATGGTGCGCGACCACCAGGTCGGCGCCCCACTCCAGCGCCTCGTCGACAACCGCGGCGACCGGGTCGACCGCCAGCAGCACCCGCCCGACCTCCTGGGCGGGGTCGCCGCAGACCAGGCCGACCGCGTCCCACGACTCCGCCCACGACGGCGGATAGAGCTCTTCGAGAGCCGCGATGACATGGGATAGGCGCACGTCCCGCAGGCTACCGCGCCGAGCCGCTCCCAACGAGCCACCGAGCGTCACCGGGAGGCTCCGCGGTCTGAAACGATGGGCCGGGGAACGTCCGCAGAAGGGAGAGCGCCATGTCGGCTTCCGGGTACGCCTCGGCACCGGAGTCCGCGTCCGGATTCGCCCTGGCATCGGAGCCCCGCCCCGGGTTCGTCCCGGCGCCGGAGCCCGCCGCAGACCGTCCGCACATGCCCGGTTACGGGATCAGGGGGGCCGCCGAGGGGAGCGGCCTGCTGCCGTGGTCGTGGGCCGTGGAGCGGCTCCGCGCGGCCCGCAACTTCTGGCTGTGCACCGTCCGGCCGGACGGGCGGCCGCACGCGATGCCGGTGTGGGGCGCGTGGTCCGGGGAGGCGCTGATGTTCAGCAGCAGCGTCCCGTCCCGCAAGATGGTCAACCTGCGGGCGAATCCGCAGGTCGTCGTCGCCACCGAGGAGGCCGAGAACCCGGTGGTGCTGGAGGGCCGCGCGGAGGTCGTCACCGAGCCGCGGGACCTGCAGCGCTTCATCGACCTGGTCAATTCCAAGTACGCGACCCGCTATCGTGTCGACTTCCTGGACCCGGAGGTGAACGCGACCGTCGCGGTGCGGCCACAGAAGGCGTTCGGGCTGCGTCAGGGGGACTTCACCGGTTCTCCCACCCGGTGGTCGTTCGGAGGCTGAACGCCCGCCGGGATCAATCTGGAGGCTCGTCGCGTTGGAGCTTGTGTGAAATCACCGTTTCGCCGCCGCAAGCGCGTCAAGGGGCGCCCGATGGGCAACCGTCCCGACCAGGCCGGTCACGAGCCCGTCGAATGGCCCACGGAGGGCACCGGCCGGTCGACGCTGATGGGCGCCATCCGCGGCGACGGGGAGACCGGCGCCGGCTTCGGCGGCGGCATGTTCGAGGACCTCGCCTCGGCGTTCGAGGGCTCGAAGAAGATCAAGCAGGAGGAGCAGCAGCGGCAGAAGGTGCTGCGCCAGGACGACCACGAGCAGGCCGGGGACGGTTCCGCCCGCGACGACCTGGACTCCGGCAAGATCCGGATCCGCCGGAACGGGCCGATCACCCCGCCGCCCGCGACCGAGTGACATGTCCGGTTTGGGTCGAACATAGGTTCGAATTCCGGGTTATCGTGGAGCCGTGAGCACCTACGTCCCGCCCGGCTGGCCCTCGCAGGTGCACCCACCGGGCACCGACCGCTTCGAGGACACCGCTCTCAGCTGGCTGCTGGAGCTCGTCCCGCCCGAGTACCGGCGCTACGGCGTCCTGCGCCGCTATCCGATCGCGCTCGCGCGGATGGCGCGGCACCACGTCAACGCGTCCGTCGACGCCGCCCGTGAGGGGTTCCGCACCGCCCGCGTCGATCTCGCGCCCCTCGTCCCGCCGCACGGCGTGGAGGCCGTCCTGGAGGCGTACCGCCGCGAGGGCGCCCGCCTCGTCTCGCTCCTCCAGGCCATCGAACTCGTCGAGACCGCCCTGCGCTCCCAGGCCGAACCCGACGACCCCGCCCACCGCCGCCCCTTCACTCCCAAACTCTGACCGGCGACCGCTTCTAGAAGTGAGCCGGGTTCGGGGTGGTGGCTGAGGGGGCGGGGAGGGCTGTCAGGAGGCGGGGTGGGCGTGGAAGGACGGGCGTCAGGCGGGTGGTGAGGGCCGTGCGGACGTGGGGGACGGCCGTGGTGGGGGCCAGGGCGACGATGCAGGCGCCGATCTTGCGGCCGCCGAGGGCGCCGGCGTCGAGGGCGGTGCGGAGGGCGAGGTCGGGCAGCGGGTCGCCGAAGGCGTGGGCGTCGGTGAGGAGAGCCCCGAGGGCGGACGGCCCGGACACGCGGACGGCGGCGGCGGCGCGGGCGGCGGCACCGGCCGGGGTCGGCAGCGGGGACGAGTGGCGGGCGGCGAGGTCGACGATGAGGACGCGGAGGTCGCAGGCGGCCAGGTCGAACGGGACGTGCTCTGTGGTGCCGGGTGCGGTCAGCAGGGCGTGGGCCTCGCGGGCCTGCAACGACGTCTTGTAGGCGGGGTGCTCGGTGAGCGGGTGCGGGCCGGCGGGCGGGCCGTGCAGGGCGCGCAGGGCCAGGTAGGTGGCGGCGGCGGTCTCGGCGCCGGTGAGGAGCCCGGTCTCGGCGGGCAGCTCGCGGTTGATCACCAGGCGGGCGCCGGGCGCGGGGTCGGCGTGGGCGTTCAGGACGGCGACGGCCTCCCGGGCCCAGTGCGGGACTGGGCCCGTGGCGGAGGTGACGCCGTCGGTCTGGTGGTTGACCGAGTAGAGCGACGTGGTGCCGTCGGCGTCCGCCGCGACCGTGACGCCCCAGGGCAGCGCGATGGTGAGGCCGTCCAGGAGCGGCAGGCCGATCGGAGCGCGGTGCACCGCCGCCGGCGGGCGGCCGTGGACGCGTTCGAAGTCGTAGGCCGTCATCCGGACGTCGAGGGACGTGGCGATGCCGCTCACGTCCAGCCCCGCGGTCACGCCAGTTTCTCCAGGCGGTCGGCGGCCTCGGCGGCGCCGCCGGCGGCGGCGAAGGACTCGCGGACGGCCTCGGCGGCGGCGCGGTGGGCGTCCCCGTCGAGGACGGTGGTCAGCGCGTCGCGGAGCTCGGCGGCGCGGACCCGGCCGAACCGGACCTGCACGCCGGCGCCGGCGGCCTCGACCTGCCGGGCGATGACCGGCTGGTCGTCCCGGATCGGCGCGACGACCAGCGGCAGGCCCTGCGCGAGGCTCTCACAGACGGTGTTGTGCCCGCCGTGGCAGACGACGGCCGCCATCCGCTGCAGCAGCCTGAGCTGCGGGACGTGCTCGCGGACGAGGACGTTCGGCGGCGGGTCGGCGACGATCCCGGGCGGCGCGACGAACACGGCCTGGACGTCGAGGTCGCGGACGGCGTCGGCGGCGACCCGGTAGAACCGTTCGCCGGCCGCCCCGTTGAGGGTGCCGAGCGTCACCAGCACGGCGGGCCGCCCGTCCAGCCACTCCCACGGGAACGCGGCACCCGCCGGCCGGTCGAGCGCGGGGCCGACGAACGCGAAGTGGTCGGGGAAGACCGAGGTGTCCCCGACGAGCGCGCCGGTGGAGAAGATCAGCACGAGGTGGTCGGAGAACCGCAGGTCGAGCAGGTCCTCGATGCCGTGGTCGAGCTGGAAGTCGCCGATCTGCTCGCGCACCCACTCCTCGACCAGCGGCAGCCCGGCGAGGGGCCGGGTGAACTCCGAGGACGTGGTCGCCGAGGTGACCCACGGGATCTCGCGGCGCCGGGCGGCGACCGGCGCGGCCAGCACGATCTGGTCGCTGACCACCACGTCCGGGCGGAACCGGTCGAGCGCGGTCTCGACGCCGGGCATCATCGCGTGGCCGAGCGGGACGATGAAGTCCTCCCACAGGAACCGCAGCGCGGCGGGACCGCGCAGCCGCAGCCAGTCCTCGCGGGCGGCGGCGAGCCGCGCGGCGAACGCGTCGTCCCCCGCGGAGAAGATCCGCGAGCCGGCGCGCAGCAGCGGTTCGAGCGCGGCGCGGTGCCCGGTCCAGGCGACGGTGTGGCCGCGCCGGACGAGCTCGGCGGCGACCGCGACGGTCGGGTTGACGTGCCCGGCGAGCGGCGGGACGGCGAACAGGAACCGCCGCCGGGGCGTCTCGGCGCGCGGGATGCCGGGGGCGCCGAGCAGGGACGGGACCTGGACGCGGCGGCCCTTCACCGGGCACCTCCGCCGACGGCCGCGGGGACGCGGGTCCCCGCGTGGTGGGCCAGCCAGGGCAGGACGACCTCCAGGATCTCGGCCGTCCCCTCGCGCAGCGCGGTGTGGCCGTGGCCGGCCATGACGTGCAGGGTGCAGTCGGGGACGGAGTGCAGCAGCAGCCGCCCGGCGGCGGCGACGTCGGAGTGCTGCCCGTACACGGCGAGGACGGGGCAGCGGACGGCGGCCAGGTCGGCGGGGCGGACGGGGCCGATGGCGGCGACGTCCGCCAGCAGGGTGGTCCGGTTGACGAGGGCGTCGGCGGTGGCCATCTGCCGCCCGGCCCGGCGCCGTCCGGAGGCCAGCATCTGGTCGGCGAACCGCTCGTACTCCAGGATCAGCGACCATCGCGCCAGCGTGTTGAGCAGCCCCTCGGACCAGCCGGGGCCTTCGCCGGGCCCGTGGGCCTCGATCAGCACGAGCCCGGCGACCCGGTCGGGGCGCGCGAGCGCGGCGTTCAGCGCGATGACGCCGCCGAAGCTGTGCGCGACCAGGTGGACGCGGTGGTGGCCGAGCGCGTCGAGGATCGCGAACAGGTCGGCGACGGCGTCGGCGACGCCGTGGCCGGACGGGGTGAGCTCGGTGCGGCCGTGCCCCCGCAGGTCGTACAGGACGGTGCGGGCGCCGGAGCCGGCGATCGGCAGGGCGAGCGTGGTGTAGAAGCTCGACAGGTTGTCCATGACGAGCCCGTGGACGAACACCACGACGGGCGCGTCCGCGTCGTCGCCGGTTCCCGGGGTCTGGACGTGGAAGCGGACCCCGCGGACGGTGAGGTCAGGCATGGGCCGCCTCCGTGGCGGCGATGTGGTCCACCAGGTCCCCGATCGTCAGGTTCATGATCTCGTCGATGTCCATGCCGGCGATGAACGCGGCGAGGTCGACGCCGTCGCCGTAGTGGTCGCGCAGCTTGTCGGCGAGGGCGACGAACTCGATGCTCTCCAGCCCGAGGTCCTCGTTGAAGGTGGTGTCGCGGCCGATCTCCACGTCGAGCAGGAAGTCCTCCCCCACGACCTCGGCCAGCATCCGGACGACCTGCGTCAGGGCGTCGTCGCTCATGTTCGGCTCTCCTCCGTGTCGGTGCCGCCCGCCGTGACCGTCCAGGCCACGACGTGTCCGTCCAGCTCGCGTGTCTCGACCGTGGTGACCGTCCCGCCGCCGGTGACCAGCAGCCGCCCGGCGCCCGCCGCGGTGACGGCGGGCTCGGGGCGGCCGGCCCCGGCGGGGAGGTCCTGCAGGGCGGCCTGCCTGGCGGCGCGGACGCGGGCGTCCTCGCCGGCGGGGGTCAGGCCGATGCCGGCGGGCCCGCCCGCCGGCCGGACCAGGGCGACGCCCAGTTCGGCGTCGCAGGCGATGGACACGGTCAGGTCCTCGCCGAACGGCCCGCTCACTTCGGGGTGTTGCGCCGCTTCGGTCCCGCCCGGCCCATCGCGGACGGTCAGCTCGGCGGGGAACAGGGGTCCGTGGCCGTTGCGCCACAGCCAGTCCCGGACCGCGTCCTTCGCGGCGACGCGCCCGAGCAGCCACGGACCCTGCGCGAACGAGGGCAGCCGCTCGTACTCGGCGCGTTCGGCCGCGCACAGGTACCGCCGCATGACGAGGTCGCGGGACGCGGCGCCGTCCCAGTGCCGGCGCGCCAGGCACCATCCGCCGTCCTGCGGTTCGCCCATCCCGGAGACCTCGGGGGTGAACCTCATCCGCCACACGGCCTCGTCGGTGAAGAAGCGGTGCGCGGTCCATCCGTCGATGCGCGTCCAGAGGGTGCCGTCTTCGCGGACCATCTCGAGGGAGCAGCGCAGGGTGGTGTCCGTAAGCGACTCTGCCCAGATGGTGGTGTCGAGCCGTTCTCCTGCGGACGGCGACGGCCCGTACAGGGAGACGCGTTCGATCCCTACCGGAAAGACGATCTGGTCCTTCTCCCCGTACACCTGGATCCAGTGGCCGCACAGCTGCCCCGCGCTGTCGATGAGCGCGCCCGGCGTGGGGAGGGACGTCAGTACCCCGCGCACCCCGTCCTCCGCCAGCGCGGTCACCTCGGCGACGCCGCGGAAGAGCGGGCCGTGGAACATCCACCGTTCGTCGTAGAGGCGCTCCGCCGCGACCACGGGCGGGCCCTCCCCGGTCAGCGGGGTGCGGTCCGGTGGGGGCGGCGCCGTGTGCCGGTCGGCGAGCAGGACGGTCCCGTCGGCGTGGCCGGGGATGACGACCTTCACCCTGCGCGGCCCGGCCCGTCCGTCGAGGAGGTGGGCGCGGATGTCGGCGGTGGTCGGCGGGGACGCCACGACCCACCGGACGGCGCGGACGTTCTCGAACCCCACCGCGACCGTGTCGGGCAGCAGCTCGCGCGCGGTCGCCGCCATCACCTCCAGCAGCGTCGCCAGCGGGACGATCGGGAACCGGTCCGACATGTCGGACCAGCCGGCGGGCTGCGGCATGACGCAGTGGTCCGCGAGGTAGGGCATCGCCTCCAGCGAGAACACCCGGGAGACCGCCAGCTCGTCGGCGGCGCGGCCCGCGGGGGGCGCGGACGCGGACCCCGGTCCGCCGCCGAGCGCCTCCAGGACCGTCTGCGCGCCGGTCGCCGCGTCGTTGAGCAGCGCCTCCAGCTCGGCCAGCACCGGGTCGTCCGACGGCAGCGACGGCACCGGACCGGCACCGGACCGGACCGGCGGCACGGCGCCGTCCAGCCGGACCAGCGGCGTGCCGAGGTCCAGCCGCATGCCCGCCGACGACGGCGGCGCCGGGGACGCCCCGTACCCCTCCGCCCACAGCGCCGCGACGACCCGCCGCAGCTGCGCCATGCCGTCGCGCTTCGGGACGTTCACCGCCATCGCCAGGTGCTCGCGGCCGCCGAGCCGGTCGCCGACGAACCCGGTGAGGCTCCCCGGGCCGACCTGCACGAACACCCGCGCGTGCGCCGTCCCGTACAGCTGCTCGATCAGCTCGCTGAACCGCACCGGCTCCAGCAGATGCCGCACGACCAGCTCCCGCACCGCGTCCTCGCCCGGCGGGAACGGCGCGACGGTCGTCCCCGACCACACCGGGAAGCGCGGCTCGTGCACCCGGAGCACCTCGAACGAGCCCCGCACCTGCTTCTCGTACACCTCCGCCAGCGGCGTGTGGAACCCCGTCCGGAACGGCAGCTCCCGGCCGAGGACCCCCTCTTCGGCCAGCCGCCCCAGCACCTCGCGGACCTCCTCGGCCGGGCCGCAGATCACCGACTGGTGCGGGCAGTTGTCGTGGCTGACGAACACGCCGGGCCGCCCGGCGATCGCCTCCTGCGCCCGGTCCGCGCCGCAGCCGAGCGCCCCGTACACCGCGTCCGGGACGTCCAGGCCGTCCGGGTCGAGCGCGCGGACGAACGCCTCCGCGGGACCGGCGTCGTAGACACCCGCGACGATCATCGCGGTCCACTCGCCGAGGCTGTGGCCGGCCGCGACGTCCGGCTCGACGCCCAGCTGCGCGAGCGCCGCGGCGAGCAGCCGGCCGACCGCCATCACGTCCGCCGCGTGGCCGAACAGGTCGGTGCGGCCGGTCGGCTCCGGCTTCGGCAGCCCGAAGTGCTCGGCGACGTCGTCCACGCGCGGCTCGAACGCCGCCTCGAAGCCCGGGAACAGGAACGCCAGCCGGCCGCCTTCCGCGAGCAGCGGGCGCGGCGTGAACCACACGTCGCTGCGGCCCCGCCACGGCGTCCCCCGCTGGACGACCGCGCGCGCCAGGTCGAGCCTGCGCGCGGTCGGGCCCACGATGGCCAGGCGGCACGGAAGGTCCGGCGGGCCCTCCCCCACTCGCGCGAGCAGCTCCTCGTCGGGCGCCGCGAGCAGCGCCCCCAGCTCGTCGGCCGTCCGGGCGGCCAGCCTGAGCACGCCCTCCTCCGACCGCGGCGCGTCCAGCCTGCGCCGCCTGCGCGTCCGCGCCGCCGGCGGCTCCTCCAGAACCAGGTGCGCATTCGCGCCGCCGAACCCGAACGCGTTCACCACCGCCCGGCGCGGGCCGTCCACCGGCCGCTCCCACTCGGCGGCCTCCCGGACGATCCGCAACCGCCCGCCGTCCAGCGCCGGATGCGGGTCCTCCACGTGCAGCGTCGGCGGCAGCACCCCGTCGCGCAGCGCGCACGCCGCCTTGATCAGCCCCGCCATCCCCGCCGCCGGCATCGCATGCCCGATCATCGACTTCACCGTGCCGAGGCCGACCGGTGCGCCGTCCGTCCCGAACACGCGGCGCAGCGTCGCCAGCTCCGCCTCGTCCCCCGCCGGCGTCCCCGCCCCGTGCGCCTCCACCAGGCCCAGCGCGCCCGGCGCCCGCGGATCCAGCCCCGCGTCCCGCCAGGCCCGCTCCACCGCCAGGACCTGCCCGTCCACCAGCGGGCTCATGAACCCGGCCGCCCGCCCGTCGCTCGACGACCCCGCCCCCACGATCACCGCGTGGATCCGGTCGCCGGCCCGCACCGCGTCCCCCAGCCGCTTCAGCAGCACCATCCCGGTGCCCTCCGCCAGCAGCGTCCCGTCCGCCGCCCGGTCGAACGGACGGATCGTCTCGCTCGGGCTCAGCGCCCGCAGCTGGCTGAACACGCTCCACACCGTCGCGTGGTGCGCGTGGTGGACGGCCCCCGCCAGCATCGCGTCGGCCTGCCCGCCACGCAGCGCCCGCACCGCGTGTTCCACCGCCAGCAGCGACGACGCGCACGCCGCGTCCAGCGTGTACGCCGGCCCGCGCAGATCGAACCGGTCCGCGATCCGCGCCGCCGCGAAACTCGGCAGCAGCCCCGCCGGCGCGTCCGGGCCGTCCGGGCCCAGCCGGTCGCGGAACGCCCGCCGGACCTCCTCCAGCCGCTCCGCGCCGAGCTCCGGCACCAGCTCCGCCAGCACCCCCGCCACCTGGTGCGACGTCCGCACCCGCTGGTCGAACCGCGCCACCCCCGGGGTGATGTAGCCGCCGCGGCCGACCACCACCCCGATCCGGCCGCGGTCCGGCAGCCGCTCGTCGCCGCCCGCGTCCGCGATCGCCTCCGCCGCCGTCCGCAGCGCCAGCAGCTGGTCCGGCTCCATCCCCGGCACCGACGCCGGCGTGATCCCGAACCGGGCCGGGTCGAACGTCGCCAGCTCGTCCACGAACCCGCCGCGCCGGCAGTAGAACCGGTCGCACTCCGGCGCCCGGCCGTAGGCGTCCGGGTCGTAGTACAGCGCCGGATCCCAGCGGCCCGGCGGCACCTCGGAGATCGCGTCGACCCCCGCCAGCACGTTGCGCCACAGCTCCGCCGCCGACCCGGCGCCGGGGAACACCGCCCCCGCGCCCACGATCGCGATCGGCTCCTGCGTCACCGGACCGTCCCGGTGAACACTGCCTGCGTCTCGTCGCCGTGCGCGATCTCCCGCAGCAGCGCCGCCACCCCCGCGTCCGGATCGATCAGCCCGACGCCGCGCCGCGCGTACTCGCGGGCCAGCTCCGGCGACACCATCCCGCCGCCCGCCCACGGGCCCCAGTCCGCCACCAGCACCCGGCCGCGCAGCCGCGTCCGCCACACGTGCGCGAGCGTGTCGCACGCGTCGTTCGCCGCCGCGTAGTCCGCCTGCCCCCGGTTGCCGTGGACGCCCGCGACGCTGCCGAACACGACGAAGAACCCGACGCCCGGCCGCACCGCCGCCGCCAGCGCCGACGCGCCGTCCACCTTCGTCCGGTACACCCGCTCGAACGACTGGGGCTCCTTGTCGCGGACGAGCCGGTCCTCCACGACCCCCGCGCCGTGCACCACCCCGTCCAGCCGGCCGTGCCGCACGTACACCCGCTCCACGACGTCCCGCACCACGCGCGGCTCCCGCACGTCGCCCGCGTGGTACCGGACCGACGCCGCGTGCTCCTTCAGCGCGTCCAGGTTCGCGCGGATCTCCCGCTCCGCGAGGATCCGCCGCACCGTCGCCTCGATCTCCGCGGGCTTCCGCCCGCCCTGCGCGACCAGCGCACGCCGCAGCCCCGCCTCGTCGGGGACGTCCGGGAAGGACTGCGGCCCCACCGGCTCCAGCGTCCGCCCCATCACCTCGACGTGGCAGCCCGTCGTGCGCGCCAGCTCCAACGCCGTCCGAGCGGTGACGCCCCGCGCGCCCCCGGTCAGCAGGACGACCCCGTCCGGCTCCAGCGGCACCCGCGCCTCGCCCCGCAGCTCCGCCGGCACCAGCCGCGTCGTCCGCCGCAGATCACCCTCGTGCCCGACCGCCACCGGACCGCGGGCGTCCAGCAGCTCCGCCATGATCCGCAACGCGATGGCCCGCGGCGTGTCCTTGGTGTCCACGTCGACCGCCCTGACCAGCGTCTCCGGATACTCCTGCGCGACCGTCGCGGCCAGGCCCCGCAGCCCCGCGCCCGGCCCGGGATCGCCGATCCCGCCGCCGTCGAACGCCCTGCCGAACGTGCCCCCGGCCCCGCTCGCCAGGAGCAGCCACCGCAGCCCGCCCAGCAGCGCCTGCCGGATCCCGGCGTAGGCGTCCGGCAGCACCGCCGTCGCCCCCGGCCGCAGCGCCGCCAGATGCACCAGCCCGTCGCACTTCCCGTCCACGTCCATCGGCGTCCGCACCCGCGCGCCGTACCGCTCCAGCAGGTCGGCCAGCTCCAGCGCGACACCGCACCCGTCGTCCACCACCACGAACGTCCGCCCGTCGAACGCCGTGCCGGTGTCCGCCGGGACCGGCAGCGCCTCCAGGTCCGCCGTCCGCACCACCTGCCGGACGACCCGCCGGGCCCGCTCCCCCGACGGCCGGACCCGCCCGGCCAGCACCCTGCGCGCCCCGGTCGGCTCCTTCTCCACGGGTGTCCCACCGCGCCCGGCGTCAGCCTCGTCCCCGCCGAGCGCCGCGGCCCCGTCCCCGGAAAGCCGCACGACCTCCACGAACGCCGACTTCGGCGCCCCCTCGGGCCGCCCGCCCCCACGCACGTCCGCCTCCGCACCGGCTCGGGACTCCTCCGTCGACCCACCGGAACAAGGCGTCCTCGTCACCTCACGCGGGCCCTGCCCCGCAGACACGTCCCCGTCGCCGCCCTCATCCGCAGCAGCTCCGTCACCATCCCCCGGCCCGCTAAGACCGGACGTCCTCGCCACCACGCGCGGCCCCTGCCCAGCAGGCACGATCCCGTCGCCGTCCTCATCCGCAGCGGCTCCGCTACTCTCCTCCGGCTCGCTAAGACCGGGCGCCCTCGTCACCTCGCGCGAGCCCTGCCCAGTGGACACGGCCACCTCGCCGTCCGCGACTCCCGCTTTCTCTTCGATGGGCCTTGCCGCCGGCACGTCGGGCCGTCCGCCGTCGGTCTCGCCGGACAGGTCTTCAGCCGGTTCGGATGCGCTGGCGCCGCGCTGTGACCAGGTCCCCGCCATCGGTTCGTGCGTGCCAGTGGACGCGTCGTCCGACACGGTCTCCTTCGTCGCCACCGCGGACGCGCCCGCCCGGTCCGCCGGCTCTCCGGCGGACCCCAGCGCGGCCTGCGCCGGGGTGCCCTCGGGGCGGGACGTTTCCGGAAGTGGTGCGTCGGCGGGTGGGGCCGGGTCGTTTTCGGCAGGGGCGGAGGACGCCGGTTCGGGCGCGTCCGCCGCCTGGCCGCCGCGGCGCCTCTCCGGGGAGAGGCCGCCAGAGAGGGCGGAGGTGCCCACGTGGGCGGACGGGCCCGGACGCGACGGGGCCTGGGGCGGGACGTGCGGCCGTTGCGGCCCCGGGTAGAGGCCGGGAGCCTCGGCGGACGGCAGGCGGGTGCGCAGCCAGTCGACGATCCCGCCGATGGTGGTGATGCGGGTGAGCTGCTCGATGACCGCGTCGTCGGAGGCGGTGAGGCCGACGCGCTCGGTGACCTCGCCGATGATGACGGTGCGTTTGATGGAGTCGATGGACAGGTCCGCCTCGAGGTCGAGGTCGGCGTCCAGCATGGATTCGGGGTAGCCGGTGCGGGCGCTGATCACCGCCAGGACGGTGGCGTGGACGTCGCGCGGCGGTTCGGCGGCGGCCGGCAGTTCGGGGATGGTCTCGCCGGGCAGGACGGGACGGGGCGCCGGGACGGGCGCCGGGACGGCGGGCCCGGACCGGGCGGCGGGGTCCGCGCCGAGGTGGCGGAGGATGACCTCGCGCTGCGCGGCGATCAGTTCGCGGCCGGCCCGCAGGTACTCCAGGACGGCGGCGTCGGAGCCGGGCGGGCGGGTGGACGCGGCGAGGCGTTCGGCGGGGCGGAGCGCGCCCGCCGGGTAGCCGCCGTCGGCGGTGCGGACGAGATGGCCGTTGACGATCCAGCCGGGCGCGGCGGTCGGCGCGCCGTCCAGGACGCGGGCGTCGCGCCCGGCGAACAGGGGCTGCGGGTCGACGGGGACGCCGACGGCGGCGAGTTCGGCGAGGGCGTGCAGGAGGCGTTCGAGCGAGTCGCCGCCGGGGGCGTCGCAGGCGACGGCGGTGTGCGGCCGGTCGCCGAGGATGCGCCCGACGAGGCCGGTGAGGACGCGTCCGGGCCCGGCTTCGACGAAGGTGCGGGCGCCGGCGTCGTACATCGCCTCGATCTGCTCGACGAACCGGACGGGCGCGGCGATCTGCCCGGCGAGGGTGGCGGCGAGGTCGGCGGGGTCGCTGTCATAGGGGGCGGCGGCGGTGTTGGACCAGACGGGGAAGGCGGGCGAGCGCAGGTCGCGGCCGGTGAGGGCGGCGCGGAGGGTGCCGGACGCGGCGGCGACGAGCGGGCTGTGGAAGGCGCAGGCGACCGGGATGCGCTCGGCGGCGAGGCCGCGGTCGGACAGGGCGGCGAGCGCGCGGGCGAGCCCGTCGCCGGTGCCGGAGACGACGACCTGGTCGGGTGCGTTGTGGTTGGCGATGACGATCTCCGAGATGCCGGAGATGGCCTCCCTGACCTGCCGCAGCGACGCGCTGACGGCGGCCATCGCGCCGGGGTCGGCGCCCGCCGCGGCGAGGATGGCCTCGGCGCGCGCGGCGCTGAGCTCGATCATGTCGGTGTCGTCGAAGACGCCGGCGGCGCACAGCGCGACGAGTTCGCCGTAGCTGTGCCCGGCGGCGAGGTCGGGGTGGACGCCGACGGCGGTGAGCAGGCGGTGGACGGCCAGGCCCGCGATGCCGAGGGCGGGCTGGGCGACGCGGGTGTCGGTGAGCGCGTCGCGGTGGCGGCGGGCGTCGTCGGGGCCGAACGCGGCGGGCGGGAACATCGCGGGGGCGTAGCGTCCGCCGGCGAGGCGCAGCAGCCGCTGCAGGCGGGGGAAGGCGACGAACAGGCCGGCGAGCATGCCGGGCCGCTGGCTGCCCTGGCCGGGGAACAGGAACGCGACCTGCCCGGGGTCGGCGGCCCGGCGGACGTGCACGCCGGGCGCCGTCCGGAACTCGGCCGCGGCGGCGAGCTTGCCGCGCAGGTCGTCCGGGCCGGTGGCGACGACGGCGACCTGGACGCGGCCCTCGGCGGACGCGCAGGTCCGGGCGAGGTCGCGCAGCCGGGCGGACGGGGCGTCCAGCAGCCGGCGGAGCCGCGCGATCTCGGTGCGGGCGGCGGTGCGGTCGGCGCCGCGGATCAGGAACAGCTCGGCGGGCCATTCGGCGAGGCCGGACACCGGTTCGGGGCCGCCGTCGTAGCCGGAGAGGACGGCGTGGAAGTTGGCGCCGCCGAACCCGAAGCCGCTGACGCCGGCGTATCGGTCGCCGGGCCGGGCGGCCCAGGGCCGCGCGCCGCCGCCGAACGCGAACGGCCCGTCCGGCTTCCATTCGGCGTTCGGGCTGGTGAGGTGCAGGGTGCCGGGCAGGACGCCGGTGTGCAGGGCGTACGCGGTCTTGATCAGGCCGGCCAGCCCGGCGGCGCACTTGGTGTGCCCGATCTGCGACTTGACGGAGCCGAGGGTGACCGAGCCGGGTGCGGCGGCGGAGAACGCGGCGGCGAGGGTGGCGAGCTCGGTGCGGTCGCCGACCTCGGTGCCGGTGCCGTGCGCCTCGACGAGCCCGACGTCGGACGGGCGGACGCCGGCGCGCTCGTAGGCGCGGTCGAGGGCGAGCCGCTGCCCTTCGGCGCGCGGCGCGGTGAGGCCGAGGGAGCGTCCGTCGCTGGATCCGGCGACGGACTTGACGACGGCGTAGACACGGTCGCCGTCGCGTTCGGCGTCGGCGAGCCGCTTGAGCACGACGCACGCGACGCCCTCGCCGAGCGCGATGCCGTCGGCGGCGGCGTCGAACGGGGCGCAGCGGCCGGACGGCGACAGCGCGCGGACGGCCGAGAACATCAGGTAGTCCTGGACGCCGTTGTGCACGTCGGCGCCGCCGCACAGGACCATGTCGCTGCCGCCGGTCGCGAGTTCCTTGCAGGCGGCGTCGAGGGCGGCGAGGGACGCGGCGCAGGCGGCGTCGACGGTGTAGTTGGCGCCGCCGAGGTCGAGCCGGTTGGCGATGCGCCCGGCGATGACGTTGGTGAGGACGCCGGGGAAGGAGTCCTCGGTGGGGGCGGGGAGCTGCTCGTCCAGGCCGGGCGGGACCTCGCCGAGGTAGGACGGCAGGGTGGCGCGCAGGCCGTAGGCGGTGGCGAGCTCGTTGCCGCCCTCGGCGCCGAAGAACACCGAGGTGCGGGACCGGTCGAAGGGCCGGTCGGCGTAGCCGGCGTCCTTCAGCGCGCGGGACGCGACGTCCAGCGCGAGGAGCTGGATCGGTTCGATGCTGCCGAGTGCGCTGGGCGGGATGCCGTAGGAGAGGGCGTCGAACGGGACGTCCGGCAGGAACCCGCCCCATTTCGACCGGGTCTTCCCGGGGGCGGACGGGTCGTAGTGGACGGCCGGGTCCCAGCGTTCGGCGGGCACCTCGGTGACGGAGTCGACGCCGCCGACGATGTTCGCCCAGTAGGCGTCGGCGTCGCGGGCGCCGGGGAACACGCAGCCGATGCCGATGATCGCGATGTCGGCGGGGCGGGCGGCGGGCGCGGCGGACCGGTCCCCGGCGATGCCGAGTTCGGCGGCGCGCGCGGCGAGCAGCTCCCCGGCGCCGGTCGTGACCTGCTCGTGCAGGTCGGTGACGGTGGTCGTGGAGGAGCGCAGTGCCGCGACGTCCCCGATCATGTAGAGCCCTTCGGCGCGCTGCTCGTCGGGGCCGACCGGGGTGGAGCGGCGCAGGCCCTTGCTGGCGATGCGCAGCCGACCGAGGTTGAGGCGTTCGAGCTGCCGCCACATGTCCTGGCGGGGCGTCCCGGCCGCCTCCAGCTCGCGGCGCGTCTCGGCGAACTGCTCGACGTACGGGGTGCGGGCGCAGCGGGTCGCGTGGCCGGGCGAGGTCTCCAGCAGCGCCGTCGCCTCGCACTCCAAAGCGGCCTTCTGGAAGCCGGGCAGGATCGCGCCCGCCGCAACGGCCTCGGCGGTGAACAGGTACGCGGTGCCCATCAGCACGCGGACGTCGGCGCCGCGCTCGGCCAGCGGACCGGCCAGCGCGGCGACCATCGCGGCGGACCGCGCGTCGTGGATCCCGCCGGCGAACATCACCGACAGGCCGGCGGGGTCGCCGCCGAACGCCATGAGCCGCTCGACCTGCGCCTCCCACAGCGGGAAGCTCGCGCGCGGGCCGACGTGCCCGCCGCACTCGCGCCCCTCGAACACGAACTTGCGGGCGCCCTCGGCGAGGAACCGTTCCAGCAGTTCGGGCGACGGGACGTGCAGGTACGCGCTGATCCCGGCGGACTCCAGGGACGCGGCCTGCGCCGGGCGCCCGCCGGAGACGATCGCGTACGGGGGCGCGGCCTCGCGGACGGCGGCGAGCTGCGCCTCCCGGACCTCCGGCGGCGCGAACCCCAGCAGGCCGACGCCCCACGCCCGGCCGGCGAGCCGGTCGGCGGTCTCGCGCAGCAGCGTCCGCACCCGGTCGCCGTCCATCAGCGCGAGCGCCAGGAACGGCAGCGCCCCTTCCTGCGCGACCGCCGCGGCGAACGCCGAACGGTCGCTGACCTGCGTCATCGGGCCCTGCACGACCGGGTACTCGGGGCCGTCCGGGGTCTGCCGGGGCGCCAGCGGCGCGGCCTGCACGGCGGCCCGCAGATGCTCGCCGATCCCCTCGCGGACCGCCTGGACGACGCCGCCGGCGGTGCGGTGCCGGGCGGCCAGCGCGGCGGCGAGCGGGGCGTCCTGCCCGGCCGGCAGCAGCCGCGACCGCAGCCCGGTCGCGCCGAGGCGGGCGTTGACCTCCGCCGGCGTGAGGTCGGCGAGGGCGATGTCCGGCAGGTCGGGGCGCGTGTAGACGCGGTGGCCGTGCACGACGCGGGTCTCCGAGCCGTCCATGGCGGTGAGCGCCGCGGCCACCTCGGCGGGCAGGTCCATCTCCCGGACGAGCGCGAGCTGGACGTCCAGCACCACGCCCGCCGCTCCTCCTGCGACCGCCGCGGCGGCGGTGCGCGGGCCGATGCCGCCGGTCGCGAGGACCGGGACGTCGACGCGCTCGTCGGCGAGCAGGCGTTGCAGCAGCACGAACGTGGTCAGGTCGCCGACCCGGCCGCCCGCCTCGCTGCCCCGGGCGACGAGCGCGGTCCCGCGCGTCCCGGCGAAGCCGCCGGCGACCAGCAGCACCGCGGCGGCCTCGTCGGCGTCGACGACCTCGACCAGCAGCCGGCGCCCGCGCGCGAACCCGGCGATGTCCAGCGAGTCGTCCGAGCGCAGCGCCGGCGCGTCGAACACCACGGTGTCCACGGCGTCCGGCAGCTCCTGCGGGCGGACCCGGCAGCCCGCCGGGACGCGCACCCCGAACCGGCCCGCCCACCAGCGGCGCACGTCGCCGAGCGCGGCCAGCGCCGGCTCCCGGTCGGTGCCGAGGTCCAGCACGCCGTGCCCGCCGGCCCGCGCGACGGCGACCGCGAGCTGGGGCGCGGGACGGCCGAACGGGGTGACCCCGACGATCTCGGTCCGCGGCGCCCGCGCGGGCGCCCGCCGCTCCGGCCCGTCCTGGACGGCCCGTGCCTCTCCCCCGTCCGCCGCCATGCCCCTGTCCGCGGCCATGCACTGCCCCCCGACGCCCTCCCGCGCGGCCCGACCCGGTGACCGCGCGGCTGGTGCCCTCGCTCCCGACAACGGTGCGCAACACTACGGTCAGCGACCGGCGGAACACGGAGACGACACACCCGGGGACGCCCTGATGGCGGCACCGCAAAGGACTTTCGAACCTTCCTTGGGCTGCGGGAGACCCGCCGGACGGGCGACCGGGCGGTCAGGTCAGACCGTCACCGCGGGGGCGCGGCGCTGCCGGCGGATGCCGTGCCGGACGGTGCCCTCGTCCAGCCAGCGGTCCAGGTGCGCCCAGGTGGTCGCCCGCGCGGACCGTCCGGTCAGCACGTCGAGGTGACCGCCGGACACGACCTCGAAGCGCACCTTCGGCGCCCCCGGCAGCAGCCGGATCAGCGGCAGGACGGAGCGGACCGGCGCGATGCCGTCGCCGCGTCCCGCGATGGCCAGAACCGGCACCCGGACCCGCCCCAGTTCCACCCGCCGGCCGTCGACGTCCACGGCGCCGGCGGCCAGCGCGTTGTCCCGGAAAAGGGCACGGCGAATGTGCCGCGCGGTGCGGCCGGGAAATCCGGCCATCGTCGCGGTGAATTGTTCGACGGCTTCGATCTGGGCAAGGAGATCGGCATTGTCGAGATGGGCCAGCGTCCGATACGGGCGGAGCACCCGTTCCTCGATTCCCGCCGGCGGGCGCGGCACCGGCAGCCGGACCGGGGGCCGTGCCGCGCGGGCGTCGACGGGCGCCGCGACGGCGGCGACCGAGGCGATCGGCAGGCCCGGGTCGTCGGCGGCGGCCAGCAGCGACACGACCCCGCCGAGGCACCAGCCGACGAGCTGGACGGGCTGCCCGCCCGCGTCCCGGCTGACCGTCCGGATCGCCGCCGGGAGCACCTCGCGGACCCATTCCCGCAGGCCGGTGGGGGCGAGGTCGTCGTCGAGCAGGTAGCCGATCCGCCCGGCGCGCACCACGTGCTCGGCGAGGCTGCACCCGCGGCGCAGGTCGTAGCAGCGGGCCGGGACGGCCGGCGGCGGCACGAACAGCACCGGCGGCCCCGCGGGCACCACCCCCTCCGGTGGGCGGTACCGCCGCACCGCGCGGGCCGCCCCACCGCCCTCCAGCGGATCGGCCGGCATCGGGCGCAGATCGGCGAGATGGCCGTGTCGCGCGAGCTGGACGGCATTCGCCGCGGCGGTTCGCACGCCTCGCGGGGAGAGGATCATTTCACCATTATCCATCCGCATTGGCAGAACGCGGCGCGAGCACATTGACCATAGGCGGCCCATCGCCCTTGCGAGCATTCATACACTGGTCAGCGCATCCGGAGAATATCCGGCCCGTGAAGCCGGTGTTAAATCGTCTTGACAGGGCGCGGCGGCGGGTCCGTAATGGGCGTGCGGGCCGGGCCGGCGATGGCGCGCTCCAGCGGCCGTCCGGCGGCACCGGCCCGGCGCGAACGCCCCGGTCTCGCGCCGCCGCCGCGACATCGCGCATAATGTCGGTCACAGCCAGTAGCAGCGGCGCTACAGGGGCAGGCGGCAGGTGGGCGCGATGACGACCCTCGATCCGGCGAACTCCACAGGCGCGGGCGCCACGGGCACGGCCTCGACGGGCACGGCCGTCCCCGCGGGCGCGCGGGCGGGCGAGGCCGTGCTTCCCGACGGCCGCGTCCGCGTTCCGCCGCGCGGGCGGCTCGGGTTCCCGCCGCGCGCCCGGCCCCGGGCGCCGCTCCCCGGCGCACCGGTACGGGCGCCGCGCGGCCCGGTCCGGCTCCCGCTGCGCTCCCGGTCCGCCGCCGGCGATCCGGTGCTCCCCGCCGTCGCGCCGCTGCTCGCGGTGCACCGGGCCGCGTGCCCCGGCGGCGACGAGGCGGAGCTGCTGCGCGGCTACGAGGTCGCCGAGCGGCTGCACCGCGGGCAGCTGCGCAAGTCGGGCGCGCCCTACATCACCCACCCGCTGGCCGTCGCGATGATCCTCGCGGGGATGGGGATGGACACCACCACCCTCGTCGCCGCGCTCCTGCACGACACCGTCGAGGACACCCACTACACCCTCGGCGAGCTCCGCGCCGACTTCGGCGAGGAGATCGCGGTCCTGGTCGACGGCGTGACGAAGCTGGACGGCAGCCGGTGGGGCGACCGCGCCGAGGCCGAGACGTTCCGCAAGATCGTCCTCGCCGCGGCGGCCGACCTGCGGGTGCTGGTCATCAAGCTGTCCGACCGGCTCCACAACCTGCGCACGCTGCGCTACCGGCCGGCGCACAAGCGCGCCCCGTACGCCAAGGCGTCCCAGGAGCTGCTCGTCCCGTTCGCCGAGCGGCTCGGCATCCACGTGCTGAAGCGCGAGATGGACGACCTGGCCTTCGCCGCCCGCTCCCCCGAGGCGCACGCCGCGACCGAGCGCGCCGTCCGGACGGCACTGCGTCGGGCCGGCGCGGCGTTCGCGCCCGCGATCGCGCGGATCCGCGCCGCGCTCGCCGAGCACGGCGTCCGCGCGCAGGTGCGGATCCGGCCGTCGCACCTGTACGCGGTGCACGTGTCGTCCGGCGGCGACCTGGCCGGGCTGCGGCCCTGCGAGGCGGCCCGGCTGCTGCTGCTGGTCGACGGCTCGGAACGCGACTGCTACATCGCGCTCGGCGCGGTGCACGCCGCGCTGCACCCGGTCCCCGGGCAGGTCCGCGACTACATCGCGGTGCCGAAGGACAACATGTACCGGTCGCTGCACACCCGGGTGATCAGCCCGGACGGCGACCCGTTCGAGGTGATCGTCCGCAGCGAGGCGATGCACCCGGTCGCCGAGTACGGCATCGTCGCGCACATCCGGCGGGCCCGCGACGACGACGCCGCCACCGCCGACGCGGTGGCCGGCCGACGCGACCTGGCGTGGCTGAGCCGGCTGCTGGCCTGGCAGTCCAACGCGCCGTCCGCCGACTTCCTGGACGGCCTGCGCGCCGACCTCGCCGCCGGGCACGTCGCCGCGTTCACCCCGGACGGCCAGGCGGTGCCGCTGCCGGCGGGCGCGACCGCGCTCGACTTCGCCTACGCGCTGGACCCCGGCACCGGCGACCGCTGCATCGGCGCCGTCGTCAACGGGCGGCTCGCGCCGATGTCGGTGCAGGTCCGCAGCGGCAACGTGGTCGAGGTGCTCACCGACCCGGCCGGCTCCCCGTCCGAGGACTGGCTCGACTTCGCGGTGACGGTCCCGGCGCGCATGCACATCCGGCGCGGCCTGGCGCTGCGGCGCGCGGAGGAGGCCGCGGACGCCGGGCGCCGCAGCCTCGTCCGGGCGCTGGCCCAGCGGCGGATCGACCTGCTCGCCGCGGAGGCGCGCGGCGACTCGCTGGCCGTCGCCCGCGATCTCGGCTACGGCGAGATCGACCAGATGTACGGGGCGCTCGCGGCCGGCGCGCTCGGGCTGGACGACCTGGTGGCCCGCTTCACCCGACCCTGACATTCCCGACTACCCTGGTCGGCGTGATGATCACATGACGGGCGAGGGGCCGTTCGAGTACGGCGTGGACGGGCCGAAGGTGATCGTGGCCGGCGTCGACGGGTCGGAGACCTCGCTGCACGCGGGCGCGTACGCCTGGGGCCTGGCGCGCCGCGGCGGGGCCCGGCTGGTCCTCGTGCACGTGGCGCCGATCGCGGCGCTGTCCACGCTCACCGCCGGCGGCGCCGCGGTCATGCGGGAGGCGGGCGAGGCCGTCGTCGAGGAGCTGCGCCGCGAGCTGGAACGCGCCGCCGCGCACGACGAGGTCCGCTACGAGTTCGTCACCGAGCAGGGCGACCCGTTCACCGTGATCTCCCGCCTCGCCGACGAGAACCGCGCGGACGCGGTGGTCGTCGGCGCGTCCGCGAAGGCCGGGCACCGGCTGATCGGGTCCGTCGCGGTCCGGCTGGTCCGCACCGGCCGCTGGCCGGTCACCGTCGTCCCGTGACCGGCCCGCGGTCGGCGGCGCGGGCGGCAGGTTGGACGACGGCGGCGGGGGAAGTGGTCGGGTGAACCGTGCGGAGGACGAGGCGGGGGCGACGATGTCGGAGCCTTACCTGACGGAGGTCGGCTGGGCGGGGTCCGCGCTCCGCGTCGCCGGCGCGATCAGGCGCGACGACGACCTGCCCGCGATCCCGGAGATGGAGCTGCTGCTGCGCGAGCGCGACGGCGGCGGCCTGCTGCGGCTCCCCGCGTCCGTCACGGCGGAGGACGGCCTGATCACCTTCGAGGCGCTGGTGGACGTCGCGGCCGTCGAGCGCGGCGAGCCGCTGCCCGGCGGGCTCTGGGACGTCGACCTCGCCATCGGCGCGCCGCCGGAGGGGCGGGTCGTCGAGCTCGGGCCCGAGCGCGCGCCCGGCCTGGACACCTCGCCGCAGCGCCGCTTCCTGCCCGGCGCGGTCACCGTCGCCGCCTACTTCGGGGGGCGCGGCACGCTGTCCATCGACGTCGGCGGGCGCTCGCACGTCGCCGGCACGACCGCCGCGGACGCGATCGCCTGGGACGAGCGGCGCGCCGAGGTCGTCATCACCGGGCACATCGACCGCGGCTGGATCAGCATGCCGATCTCCGGGACGCTGATCCTCACCGAGCAGCGCAGCCGCAAGACCTTCGAGGTCATCGCCGCGCTGGAGGAGTCGGACGACCGGCTCGCCTACCGGGCCGTGCTGCCGGTCACCCGGGCGTACGTCGACGACCCGCTGCCGCGCGGCACCTGGGACGTCTCGCTCTGCCTCGGCTTCTCCGGCATGCACCGCGAGCTGGCCGTCCTCGCCCCGGACGAGCCCGTGGACGTGCAGGTGTGGCGGCGGCTCCGGCACGTGCGCGTCGCGTCCTCGTCCGCGCCGGACCCGCTGGCCATCACGGTCGGCCGCGCCTGAACGGCCGGTCCGGCCAGAAGGGCCGCGACGCCGCGGCCACCACCCCCGCCAGCAGCACCACCACCGACGTCCCGCCGACCAGGTTGACGCACGCGGTCGCGACCGCCGCGTCGAACGGCCCGTGCAGCAGCAGCGGCAGGATCGTCAGCAGCACCACCGCGAACCCGCCGATCCACGCGAACGCCCGGACCGGGCGCGCCGCCGTGGCCAGCAGCAGGTGCATCAACGCGGTCGCCTGGATCGTCCCGGCCATCGCGACCAGCGCGTAGCTCGTCGCCGCCGGGCCCGCCGGAGTGCGCCCGCCCGCGAACACCGGCACGTCCAGCCCGAAGAGGCCGCGCAGCCCCATCACGGCCGCGAACGCCATGCCCGCCGCGGCCAGCGACGCCGCCGTCCCCGCCCACCACAGCGGGCGCAGCGGCAGCGCCGACCCCGCCGAGATCTCCTCGTGCAGGGCGACGAACTCCTGGTACCTCCTCGCCGGAGCCTCCACCCGGCGCCGCCGCGCCGTGGAGGGACACCGGAACGACCGCTCGTACGGCCGTGGCGCAGGACGGCCGGCGTGCCTGCCGGGCAGGCCGCCGGGGTACCGCCCGAACGGCGTATCGGGCATGTTCCCTCCCCCCGGTGCGAACGATGTAGGTGCTACCCGGCACCGATGGGGGGAACTCTCGCAAGCACAACAATTTGCAGATGTTTGGCCCCGTCACCGGTCATAGCGCCGTTCATCGCGTAAGCGAAAGTCGCGGAGCGATAGCGTCGGCACGGTGGAACGACAATTCACCGTGGCGCAGGCGCGCGCGCTCGTCCCCGAGGTCCGCGAGCACGCCGCCGAGATCGTCCGGCTCCGCGCCGACCTCGCCGAACTGGCCCTCGATCTGCGCACCGCCGGGGAGTCGGCGTTCGGCGGGATGGCCGAGGCCAAGTCCTACGAGGCCCGCATCGACGAGCACGTCGGCTGGTTCACCGACCAGGGGATCGAGATCAAGGGCATCGCCCCGTTCCTGATCGACTTCCCCTCGACGCTGGACGGCCGGTCGGTCCGGCTGTGCTGGCTGGAGGGCGACACCGAGCTGGCCTGGTTCCACCGCACCGAACTCGGCTTCGCCGGCCGCCGTCCCCTCCCCTGACGAACGCGAAGGACCCCGGGGGTCGCCCCCCGGGGTCCTGCAATGTCCGAAACGTCAGACCTGGCCGGCCTTAGACCTGGCCGGCCTTCTCCAGCGCCGCGCAGCAGGTGCCGGTGATGAGCCGGGCCACCACGTACGGGTCGACGTTGGCGTTCGGGCGCCGGTCCTCGATGTAGCCCTTCTTCTCCACCTCGACCTGCCACGGGATCCGCACGGACGCGCCGCGGTTCGACACGCCGTAGCTGAACTCGCTCCACGGCGCCGTCTCGTGCATCCCGGTCAGGCGGCGCTCGATGTCGGCGCCGTAGCCCTGGACGTGCTCCTGCGCCCGCTCGGCGAGCGCCTCGCACGCGGTGATGACGGCGTCGTAGTTCTCGCGCATCGCCTTGGTCGAGAAGTTGGTGTGCGCGCCGGCGCCGTTCCAGTCGCCCTCGACCGGCTTCGGGTCGAGCGTCGCGGACACGCCGGAGTTCTCGGCGATCCGGTAGAGCAGCCAGCGCGCGACCCACATGTGGTCGCCGACCTCCAGCGGGCCCGCCGGGCCGATCTGGAACTCCCACTGGCCGGGCATGACCTCGGCGTTGATGCCGGAGAGCTTCAGGCCCGCCTCCAGGCAGGCGTCCATGTGCCGCTCGACGATCTCACGGCCGAACACCTCGTCCGCGCCGACACCGCAGTAGTAGAAGCCCTGCGGCGCGGGGAAGCCGCGCTCGGGGAAGCCGAGCGGGCGGCCGTCCTTGAAGAAGGTGTACTCCTGCTCGATGCCGTACCAGGAGTCCTGGTCGGCGTACTGCTCGGCGACCGGGCGCAGCTCGGCGCGCGTGTTGGTCTTGTGCGGCGTGCCGTCGACGAGGTAGACCTCGCAGAGGACGAGCTTGTGGTCGCCGCCGCGCAGCGGGTCGGGGCAGGAGAAGACCGGCTTGAGCACGCAGTCCGAGTGGTCCCCGGGGGCCTGGTTGGTGCTGGAGCCGTCGAAACCCCAGTCCGGCAGGTCGGCGCCGTCGGGGAGGATCCTGGTCTTGGACCGCAGCCGGGCGGTGGGCTCGGTGCCGTCGATCCAGATGTACTCGGCCTTGTAGCTCAACATCGATCCCTTCGCTCACTGCCGGGCCTTGTGGGTTTCTCGGCACGGGCCACGCTGCCAACCAGGCATTTCGCACCTGTTGCCCAAATGTGAACGGCGTGTAACACGCGCCCCCTTGCCGCGCCGAGACCCTTCTCACACCCCGCCGGCGGCGCGGGCGAGTTCCGCGCCCGTCATCGAGCCGGGCTCGCGGCCGGACCGCGCGAAGTCGTTCGCGACCCGCAGCAGCCCCTCGTTGACCGGTGTCGCGATCCCGTGCAGCCGCCCGAGCAGCACGATCTCCCCGTTGAGGTAGTCGGCCTCGACCGCCCCGCCGCCGCGCCGCAGGCTCTGCCACGTCGAGCCCCCGGCCGGGCCGCCGCCCTCGACGGGCCGCACCTCGACCCGGCCCGCCCGCAGCTCGCTCTGCTCCTCGCGGGTGGCGCGGTCGATCCCGGCCGCGTCCAGCACCCGCACCGCCTCGGCCTGTGCCTCCGCGACCAGGGACTTCTCCTCTTCACCGGCCAGCGAACCGCACACCGCCTCGACCGCGTTCGCCAGGTTCCCGAGCAGCTTCGCGTACTTCCAGCGCATCACCTCGGACGTGACGGGCGCGAGGAAGTTCGCCTTCTCCAGCCCGTCCGCGATCGCGCGGGCCGTCTCGTCGGCGCCCGACGGGTACCGCCCGAGATTGAGGGCACCGGTGTACGGCGCGCACCGCACGGTGATGACCCCCGGCTCCAGATACGTCGCCGGAAGGAACACGCACATCCCGTAGACCCGCCGGAAGCGCCGCAACGCCAGCCGCTCGGACTCCACCCCATTCTGCGCGCAGACCAGCGGCAGCCGCTCCCCCGCCGTCCCGCCGCCCTCGACCGGCCGTGAAGCCCACGCGTCCAGCGCCGTGATCGCGTCCTGGGTCTTCACCGCCAGGACGAGCACGTCCTCCGCGGTGAGCTCCAGAGCCTCGGGGCCGTCGACGACCGGCACGGCCACCTCTGCCACGCCGTCCGGCCCGACGAGCCTGAGCCCCCGCTCGCGCAACACCTCGTACTGCGCGCCGCGGGCGACGAGCACCACGTCCTGCCCCGCCTGCCGCAACCGCCCGCCGACCGCCCCGCCGATCGCGCCCGCGCCGATGATGACGTACCGCATGAAAGCCCCGTCCACCGTGAACGATCCTGACCGTCCCACGATAGACACCAAGATCGACTGCGGTGAGGGCGCGTCACGAGGTGGCGGCGGGCCAGTCCCAGTGGGGCACCTCGCGCAGGGGGTGCAGCTCGTCGTCGGTCTCGGCGCGGGAGTTCTGCATCGCGACCTGCGTGCCGAACTCGACGTGCTCCAGCAGCGCCTGCCGGAACGGCGCGTCGTCCGGCAGCTTCGCCGCGTCGGCCGCGGCCATGTAGAGCTCGACGAACCTGCGCCGCTGCTCCTCGGTGATCGCCAGATGGCGGTGCACGTCGATGAGATGGGCGAAGCCGCCCATCTCCCGCGTGAAGGTGTCGGGGCCGCCGAACGTCTCGGCGGTAAAGGCCGTTAGGTGGTCGACGTGCGTGGACTGCCCCTCGCCGAACAGCGGCTGCAGCAGCGGGTCGGCGAGCAGCGAGCCGTAGAAGACATCGAGGAAGCGATGGAGGCCCTCTTGGCCGCCCGCATGTTCGTACAGCGTCCGCATGACCCCACCCAGCCCGCCGTGTCGGCAACAAGCCGTTTATCGCAGCCGCCCGCCGGTCCTGTCCATGGCATCGCCACATCCGGCCGCGCGGCGTTCAGTCGAGTTCGGCCCGCTCGTCGAAGAGCTTGGCCTTCCACGTCCGTTCCAGAGCGGTGGTGTCGTTGTCGTCCGGGTGGAAGTCGCGCCGGTTGTAGTCGCGCAGGTGCCGGATGACGTCGGGCTGGATGAACGGCGAGGTGCGCAGCCGGCGCAGGCTGCGGGCCAGGCGCGGGAGGCGGTAGGCCTCCGGGTCGAGCGCCAGCGACAGCGCCGTCATCAGGACGACGAACAGCAGGAAGTCGGCGGTGACGGCGTTCATGACCCACCGGCGGACGCGCTGGTCGCCGCTGACGGTCTGGAACACGTCGAACGCGACGGACTTGTGCTCGCTCTCCTCCAGCGCGTGCCACAGGAACATCCGCCGGATCTCCGCCTCGGTGAACATGTCCCGCGCCTCCGGCTTGTTCAGCAGCACGTAGGCGAGCGTGGCGGTGTAGTGCTCCAGCGCGGCGGTGACGGCGAGCTGCACGTCCGGCGGCAGCACCCGCGACAGGAGCGCCAGCCCGTACTTGGTGTAGCGGTCGATGAACCGGGCCGGGTAACCGAGCTCGCGGAGCCGCTCGTTGAAGTGCCGGTGCTCGCGGCCGTGCGTCACCTCCTGCCCGATGAACCCGGCGACCTGCGCCTTCAGCTCCGGGTCGGTGACCTGGTCGCGGTAGTGCCGCACGGTCTTGACGAAGAAGTCCTCGCCCTCGGGGAACACCGACGACAGCACGGTGACGATGTGGCTCATGACCAGGTCGTCGTTCATGTAGTGACGTGGCAGCCGCCCCTGCGGGTAGGCGAACCGGACACGGCGGGCGCGCACGGTGCGGGGGCGGACGCGGAAGGCGGAACTGCTCATGGGACTTCTGTCCGTTCACGAGGGGGTGATATCCGCTTTGCCCTCGACGGTACGAACGCCCTCGTGATCGCCTCAACCCCGCCGGCCCGTGACCCGCATCACAATTGGACGCGATGCCAATTACCGGGCCGCCGATGAGTTCGGCGGCCGAGCGGGGTCCACATACAGAACGCACGCCGTTTACACAGGAGGACCCATGGCCGCCAAGGCACTACCGCCCGTCGTCGACGCCGAGACCTGGCAGCGCGACCTCGACGAGCTGCGCGCTCGGGAGAAGGCCGCGACCAGGGAACTCGACGCGATCGCCGCCCAGCGCCGACGGATGCCGATGGTCGAGATGCCCGACTACACCCTCGAAGGCGAGGAGGGACCCGTCCGGCTGGCCGACGTCTTCGACGGGAAGTCCCAGCTGATCGTCTACAACCACATGTGGTTCCCCGGCAAGACGTGGCAGTGCCCGGGCTGCACGGGATTCACGTCGCAGTACACGCGGCTCGAGTTCCTGGACGCCTACGACGCCCGCTTCGTCATCGTCACCCAGGGCCCGATCGACGAGGCGCTCGCCTACAAGCGGCGGGTCGGGAACAAGATGACCTGGTACTCCACGGCGAACAGCTCGTTCGGCACCGACGTGGGCGCCCCGCCCGGAGGCGGCTTCGCCGTCAACGTCTTCCTCCGCGACGGCGACACCGTCTACCGCACCTGGCACACCACCGGCCGGGGCACCGAGCAGCTCGGCCACACCTTCCCGCTCATCGACCTCCTGCCGTACGGCCGCCAGGAGGAATGGCAGGACGTCCCCGACGGCTGGCCCCAGTCCCCCACCTACAGCCGCTGGCCCAGCCCCAAGGACATAGCCGCCCACTACGGCGAAGAAGCCTGACCCCCGCTCGCCGATCAAGGTTTCCAGGGGGACCCGGACGCCGATCGACAATCAAACAAGCAGTTGCTTCACGCCCTGGCCGGTGCCAGCCTTGGACGATGGACGACCTCGACCTGACCGATCTGGATCGGTTCGCGCACGGGTTTCCATACGAGGTCTTCGACGAGCTCCGGCGGGAGGCGCCGGTCTGGTGGCACCCCGCGACCGAGCACACTCCGGGCGGCGAGGGCTTCTGGGTGATCAGCCGGTACACCGACGTCGTGGCCGCCGCGTCCGACGCCACGACGTTCTCCTCGGAAGGCGGGCCCGGCCGCACCGGCGGCGGAACCCTCATCGAGGACCTCCCCGGCGGCTTCGCCGCCGGCGTCCTGCTGAACATGATGGACGCCCCCCGGCACCAGCACTTCCGGCGCCTGCTGACGCCGAGCCTGACCCCGCGCACCCTGCAGACGATCGAGGAGGACCTGCGGCGGCGTGCGGAGCGAATCGTGGACGCCGCGCTGGCGAAGGGCGAGTGCGACTTCCTGACCGATGTGGCGGCTGAACTGCCGCTGCAGGCCGTGGCGCAACTTCTCGGCGTCCCCCAAGAGGACCGGCACCAACTGCTCCTGTGGGCCGATGCCACCCTCGACCACGAAGACCGGGCCCTCGGAGAGAGCACCGAGCGCACCCAACAGGCGGCAGCAGAGATGTTCGCCTACGGGACGGCATTGCTGGAACGCAAGCGCACCGACCCGGCCGACGACCTCCTCTCACTCGCCGCTCACGCGCGCATAGACGGCGCCCCGCTCTCAGACCTAGAAGAGCAAATGCTCTTCAACCTGCTGATCGCAGCAGGAAGCGAAACCACCCGCAACGCCATCGCCGTCGGCGTACACGCCATGATCGACAACCCGCACACATGGGAACGACTCCAAGGCAACAGGCAACAACTCCCGACCGCGATCGAAGAAATGCTGAGGTGGTCCTCCCCAACGCCCTACAACCGCCGCACCGCCACCCGTGACATCACCCTCGGCGGTCAGCAGATCCGGGCAGGAGACAAGGTCACCCTCTGGTGGGCATCGGCGAACCGCGACGACGAAACATTCCCCGGCGCCTACCGCTTCGACATCACCCGCACCCCGAATCCCCACCTGGCATTCGGCCGCGGCGGCCATTTCTGCCTGGGCGCAGCACTGGCCCGAATGGAGATGCGCGTAGTGCTAGACACCCTCCTAGACAGAGTCGACTCCCTAGAACTGACCGCCCCAATCGAACACACAAGAAGCAACAAACACACAGGCATCCGCCACATGCCCATCCACCTGACCCCTCGGTGACACCCTTTTCCGAGGAAAACAGGGAGGACGGTTAGCGGGGCACGACACACGTGCAGGACCGCTCCCCACGCTCCTCCTGAGGCTTCGCCCGCCGGGCACCTGCCCCAGCAGCACGACCGGCCCGCGCGATCCCGTCCGCCGACCAAGACATGCTCCTAGCGTTCTTCGCCCCCGCCGAGCACTGGCCTGCGGACCACCAGTTCCACCGAGTCGACCTTCGCCACCATCCGGCGCCCCACGAAGGTCACCCAGAGCGCAGGCCACCGCACCGCCAGACTTACGATGGTGTTCAAGGTCGTCGAGTCGGCTCAGCCCCGATGGCTCTCGGTCAACGGCGCCCATCTCATCCGCGCCGGAGCCCGCTTCGAACACGGCCAACTGGTTACGGTGGCCGCATGACCGCGCAGAACGACTCAAGCTCACCAGAGTCCATCCGCGAGGGAAAGTACGCGCGAGTCGAGCGGGAGAGACGGTTTCTGCTGGCGGCCCCGCCACCGCTGACAGCCGCCACCGCCATCCGCCGGATCACCGACCGGTATCTGGTCGGGACGCGCCTTCGCCTGCGGCGGGTCGAGCATCTGAACAGCGGGACCCGGGAGTTCAAGCTCACCCAGAAGGTGCCCGCCCACCAAGCCGGCCCTGTCCAGGGTCTGATCACGAACATCTACCTGAACCGCCCCGAGTACGACCGGCTCGCCTCGCTCCCGGCCATGGAACTGTCCAAGACCCGCTTCAGCGTCCCGCCCCTGGGCATCGACGTCTTCGATCCGCCCCTTAACGGTCTGGTCCTCGGCGAGGCCGAATTCGCAACAGACGAAGAGGCTTCGTCCTTCGTCCCGCCACACGGGATCACCGCCGAGGTGACCGACGACGCCCGCTTCACCGGCGGCAGACTCGTCCAGACCGAGCGACACGAACTGCTTGAATGGCTAGCCGAGTACGAAATCACGCCGGTGTCCAACACGCCCGACCCAGGCGAAGCCTGACCGATCGGGCGTCCGGTCGCTGCTCAGATCGAGAGCGCGTTCCCGGGCGTCTGCGCCTGGTACGGCAAGGCCACCGAAGCTGACTTGGGCTCTCTACGTCGCGATCTCATCAGAGCGAACCTTGTCGAGCAGGTGCCGCCTGCGGCTGAGCGTCAGGAGTTTGATCTGCAAACCCTGTACGCCACCCCACGTACAGGATGGTCTGTTCTGATGATGTTTGCGTAGAGAAAGTATTTATAATGCGAGAGCTCTTGACTCCGAGAATACAGAAGGGCAGCACCCCGAGAGCCTTTTCGTGTCACCTCGCTTCACAATTGGCTTCTCAACTTGAACGAAGATGACTACCGCCTCTCGACGCGCACTCTGCATCCGGGCGGCGCTCTTTGTAGAGGCGATGCCACTCACCACGGGATGTCCACCGCAGCGCATACTCCGGTCAAGCGCGCATCAGCCGAGAATGTCTACGCCGTCGTGTTGGCGGATTGGGACGGTGGAAGACATGGTGAGAGCGTCTTGAACTCGGATGGCGAAGGCTTCGTCGGCCAACTCGGCGACCTCATCAGCCGTGACCCAGCGGAAGGCGGAGGTCTCGTCCGACTCTCGGAGGGAGCCGGCCTCTGCCTTGCAGCGGAAGACCAAGGCCACGATGCCGCGGGTCATGTTCTTGTAGACGCCGGTCAGGGCGGTCGGCGTCACGTCCAGGCCGGTCTCCTCCTGGACCTCACGGCAAAGGCCCGTGATGATGTCCTCGTCCTGCTCAAGTACACCGCCGGGCGCCTCCCAGCGGCCGTTGTCGCGGCGCTGGATCAGGAGGGCGCGGCCCCGGTCGTCGACCACGACTCCCGCCACGCTGACGGAGTGGCGGCTGTCGGGCATTTCGCAAGCTCCTCTGACCAGGCCCAGCTACTAGACTCCAACGCTAGTACATGTACGTACGAGTTGAGGAGCTGGCCGCGCGTGGGCGAGCTGGGGTTGCCGGACTTGGACCCGACGAGTGATCGGCCGGTCTTCAAGCAGATCGCGGATCACCTTCGGGCGGCGATCGACGGCAAGGAGTTGGCGCCGGGCGAGAAACTCCCATCGGAAAGCCAGCTGATCGGGCACTATGACGTGGCCAGGATGACCGTTCGCCACGCTCTGCAGATTCTGCAGAGCGAAGGGTTGACCGTCGCCGAGCATGGGAAAGGCGTTTTCGTCCGGTCGCGGCCACCGGTGCGGAGGCTGGCGTCCGACCGTTTCGCTCGTCATCACCGCGAAGAGGGTAAGGCGGCTTTCATAGCCGAGGCTGAGGAAGCCGGCGTCAAGCCGTCGGTCGACTCGATCAACGTCACGGAGAGCAAGGCATCGCCTGAGATTGCGTCCAGGCTGAATCTCTCAAGCGATGACTCGGTCATCATTCGGGCGCGTCGGTACCTGCTCAACGGACATCCCGTGGAGACGGCGACCTCATACATTCCGGCCTCGGTCGCTCGCGGCTCGCAGATTGCGCAGACCGACAGTGGGCCCGGTGGGATCTACGCCCGCCTGGAGGAGTTGGGCCATCGTCTCGACCACTTCACCGAGGAGATCCGGGCCCGGATGCCGCTGCGCGATGAGGCTCGGGCGTTGAAGCTCGCGCCCGGAGTGCCAGTGTTCCACCTGATTCGCACGGCCTATGACCAGGCAGGACGGCCGGTCGAGGTCTGCGACACGGTCATGTCTAGTGACGCGTACGTCCTCTCGTACGAACTCCCGGCACGTTAGCGCTTGACTCGTCTAGACGAGTTGTGTCACGGTTTTCGTGCTCGTCTAGACGTCTAGATGTGATCGTCGATCGTCGTCCGGACAGATCAGTCGGACACCCGTTGCTTCAGCTCCCTGAGAGGTATCGGTCATGAACGATTCGGACACGCAGTACGAGGAGGGTTCCTGGCGCGCCGTCGCTCTGGCGTTGGTGAATGCGCTGGAGCGGCGCGGGCTGGAGGCTCAGGTCCACGGACATCGAGCGGTGCGGGTGAGCAACCCCGCTGGAGAACCCGACCCGGACGACCCGTGTGGGGCGTTGATGCATCCGGGGATGCGGCAAGAGGTGGTGTGCCGCAGCCACGACGGCGCATTGTGGTGGTGGTGGGCGTGGGCGGGACCGACCCGCCAATCCCCGCCGGAGCTTGAACTGTTGTGCCCGCTGCTGGAGACCGACACGGCGGCAGAGCGGATCGCGCGAGTGCTCGCAGTACCGTTCGCCGACTCGCCGGCTGAGACCAGTCCATGAACACGGCCCGGGTCGTGCTGCCGGACGGACTGAGCGGGCGTCCGGTCACTGCTCAGATCGAGAGCGAGTTCCCGGGCGTCTGCGCCTGGTACGGCAAGGCCACCGAAGCATGGTGGGCGATGGTTCGGGTCCACGGCGTACCACGCCTTGTGGAAGCCCCGAACCCTCAGGAACTGCGAAACGCGATCATCCACCTACGAGGGTGGTCCTGGCCGCACTGACATGCGCACACCACTGATTCGGATGACCACGCTCGCGGGCATATGGCACGGCAGCGGCACGAGACCCCGTTTCCTCGACTCGGAAACGGGGTTCTTGGCTGGTGGGCGCGGACGGTTTCGAACCGCCGACTCCTCGCTTGTAAGAACTCGTGATCACCTGAACGGCGCCCCTGACCTGCACCCTTGCCGCGCGCCCGGACAGCTCGCCCCACCTGCCACACGACCTAATGGCACGCTAATGGCACGCGCGCGACGCCCGATCCCGCAGGTTGATCACGCCTCCGGCCTGGCCAGACCCACAGACACCACCGCCCCCAAATGGCACGCGAATGGCACACTGCCTCGCCCGCGCGGCACGCGCACCACACCCCGCCTGATCTTCCCGTCTGCCGTCGTCCCGCGCTCCGCGTTGCCGGGCCTGGGGCAGGGGGCCAAGGTGGAGCGCCCGACTGGACGAACGACCTTGGCCCCCTGCCCAGGTCTGGTAGATCTCCGATCGGGACGACGGCAGACGGGAAGATCAGGCTTCCCCCAAGCCCTCGGTGACCGTCACGCGAACGGCTGAGCTTCCCAGAGTCAGAGGCCCCCGCCGGAGGCATGTAAGAGCCTCGGCTACGTGAGGCCTGGCGGGCGGCGGCGCGACCCCGTGACTGCCGTTCGCCGGCGGACGCGGACGCGTCGCGATGCGCGGCCCGGCGCTGCCGTCCGGTGACCGGCGCCCACGCCGCACGCTCCGGGCGGCAAGGCGCTGGGCCGCGCAGCGGCGCAAGCGCCGTCGCCCCTTGATCCCGAACAGCCCAATTCGACAGCAATCCGTGCTTGCGTAGTACCAAATGCACTGATCAGGGCTTCAGAAGTGAAACCTGTCCTCTGGCTACGAACTTTCCACGGTGATCAATAAACAAGCCAAATGCATCGAACGATGAGCATATATTAGAGCATTCCTGTTCCTTTCGGAATGAAAAATGGTCCTGCTCGGCGTCGACCCCGGCAAGGTCGAGGGCCAATAAACGCACGACCAGAGTTGCGACCTTTTGAACAAGTAAAGTCTCCTCAGTTTTTGGAAACTGTCCACGGTCGTAATGCTTGATCGTATTGTAATTATGTGCCATTGCTTGGGCCAAGGCAATGCGAGAGTTTGCTATGCCTAGACACGGAAATCCCGTTATAGATACGCACCGAAAGGCAAACGTCGACGTGGTCGGGCGATTCGATCTGGAATAGGTTTCGTCTTCCCCGCCAACAGATCCGATAATGTTTCCCGCCGCCTCGATCGCCATCGATGCATTGACTACTGAGTTTTCTAGGCCAACTTCCTCGGCGTTCATTGAACTCAAAGCCGGATAGATAAATCGCTCCCAATCTTTGAATTTGTTCGCCCAGTCCCGTAGGGCTGGTCCACCTACCTCGCCAGCCGAAGCCAGCGGCTCGCTGAGCATTTTGCTGTCAGGTTTGGCTCGCTTGTACTCCTGTACGGTATCTCGGCTAATTAGTTCGCAGAATGAGAAATGCCTAAGCTTTCCACTCATCGCTCTCTCGGGAAAGCGTTTGTCGCGCACGAAGTGTTTCCGATAATAGACCATCGCCCCGTGAACCAGGGCTACCAGAGTTTTGACCTTGCGGTGCTCATCCAGGTGAGCCGATATCGGTCGTGGATCGCGAAATGTGCTTTCCAAGTACACGACCTCATCTACAAGATAGCCGCCACCCGGAGATTTGGCTGACCAATTGATAGAAAGAGTCATTTTGGCCGCACCTTGCCACCAAGTGATGCTTTGTGTAGTTTCGATCTCAACTACGACCTTCTTCACAAGGTTGCTCTTGTCTACGACTTGTTCATCTTTTATTGAGCTAAAGTTCGTCCATTCAGCAAGGCCGTCAAAGTGTGACCGAAGCGTCTTTACCGTAAGCGGATCGCCTAGACTCCCCTCTCGCTGCTTAAGGACCACCTCATTGGGGGCAATCTTCCCCAAGGCTATTCCCAGACCCGGTTTGGCCGAATAGCCAGAAAATCGACAATCAAAAAGGATTAGAATGCCATCGTTTGACACAAATAGAACGTTTTTGGGCGGAATTCGTTCACTAAACCATTTTTGGGCACTATCAAACTGTCCGGTTCTGGCGTACTCAAAATAAGGAACCTCAACACGAATGCCGCGTCCCTCATTGAACAATAGATTGCCGACCACATACGGAGTTCCTTCAACTCCATCGATCATAATTCCAGCCAGCGAGTCTCCTGCGGTTAGAGATTTATTTGTGGCCATTTCACCTTTCATTTCGTCGAGTACTCTCGTATCTTATCCATTAATCAAATGCATGACAGAAGCAGTGTCAGCGAGGTCGCTCAACACGACCGAAGCTCCGGATTCGTGTAGCTCCTTGGCGGTGGTTTGTCCGGTTGCCACTGCAATGACACTCGATCCGCCTTTGCGTCCGGCTTCTACATCACTGACCGTGTCCCCGATTATGTAGGTGATTTCGCGGGTGTAGGCGTGGCCTGTGCGGCTGGCCGCTCGTCGTTGGGCAATGGGGACTAAGTTGGGTCGTACTGAGTCGTCTGTGCCGTAGGCGCCTGATTCTAGGTCTAGGTAGTGGGCTAGGTCGAAGGTTTCTAGCTTGGCTATGGCGGAGGGCTTGGGATTGCCGGTCAGGACGGTCTGGGTGATGTCGGGCAGCTCGGCGAAGGCGGCTAGGGCTTCGTGGGCTCCGGGGAGTGCTCGGCCTCGCTGGCGCATCTCGTCGGCTCGGGCTCGGTAGCCGGCGGCCTGGGCCTCGACGAACTTGGGGAAGTAGTCGCCTGGGTCCTCGATGTTGTAGAGGTCGAGGGTTTCGCGGAAGATGACCTGCTCCGTGCGGCCGGTGACGTCGGCTAGGCGGTCGATGGGTCGGCCGGTGACCTGCTCGAACGCGTCTTTGAAGACCTCGCTGCCTACTCCCCCGGTCTCTATGAGGGTGTGGTCTATGTCCCACAGGATGAGCTTGTGCACGCTGTCACGTCCTCCTGGTGCTGCGGTCGCGGGCTCTGGCTGCCTACCCTGGTCGTGCCTAGTCTTCCCGCCCTCCGGGAGTGAGTGTGTCTGAGTCAGTCGAGATCGGCATCGGCGAGCGGCTGCGGTTCTACCGGCAGGGGCGGAGGAAGACACAGGCCGTGGTGGCGGGCCTGGCTGGGGTGAGTGAGGACTACGTCTCGCAGATTGAGCGGGGCGCGAAGACTCCTACCGTGGGGTTGTTGCACAAGTTCGCCCGGATTTTGGGCGTGCCGGTGTCGGCTCTGCTTGGTGAACCGCAGTTCGAGCGGAACGGGACGATTCATCCGGTGGCGTCTGAGTTGCATCGGCGGATGATGTCGTTCGGTGGGCCGAGTGGTGAGGCCGTTGACCTGGTGGAGTTGCGGCAGAGGGTTGATGCGGCCTGGGCTATCTGGCAGACGTCACAGCGGCGGTATACGGAGGGCGCGGAAGTCTTTCCGGAGTTGCTGACGGACGTACAGGTGGCGGCGCGGTCGTTTCGAGCTTTCGGGGAAGTTGAGCAGCGGCGGGAGGCTGCCCGGCTGTCGTCGGACACGTATTTCCTGTTGCGGACGTTCGCCAAGCGCATCGGACGGACTGATCTGTCGTTGCTGGCCGCTGACCGCGCGATCGCGGCCGCATATGAGACCGATGATCCGCTGAGAGTTGCGGGCGCTCACTGGAATCTCGGGCACATCCTCATCGCGCAGAGTGAGGCGGAAGCGGCTGAGGAAACCGCCATGCACGCGATCGAGGAACTAAAGCCGAACGTCGATAGCGGCGGCGACTGGTTGGCTATGTCGGGCGCACTGTGGTTGGTGGCGTCGGTCGCGTCGGTGCGTCAAGGGGACGCGTGGGCCGCGCGGGATCGGCTGCGGGAACACGCACTGCCGGCGGCTGAGGCGACGGGTGAAGGAAACGTGATGTGGACGGTGTTCGGGCCGACGAACGTCCATCTGCACGCGATGAGTGTCGAGATGGAAGCCGGAGAATCGGCTGAGGGGTTGAGCATCGCCGATCGGATCGACGTCACCTCGTCGCCGTCGCTGGAGCGGCAGACGACGTTCTACCTGGAGTTGGCGCGGCTGCATGACCAACGACGTGATGATGCGGCGGTGCTGCTGCATCTGATGAGCGCGGAAGCGAGTGGGCCGGAAGACCTGCGGTACAACCTGCTCGCGCGTGATCTGGTGCGTGGGCTGTTGAAGCGGGCGCGGCCGAGTATGACCCTTCAAGTGCGGGCTCTGGCCAAGCGCATCGGGTTGGTTGCCTCATAGGCGACACCCGTACTGCAAGGCGACCCGAACTGAGAGTTCGGGTTGTGTGCCTGAACCGCTCTTAACGTCGTCGCCACGACGTCCACAGAGCGGCCAAGGAGTCCCCTGCCTTGCTGAACACCCCGGCGCATCCCTCGTCTACTCCGGAACCTTGCGTCTCGTGCGGCGGACGACGACGAAAGTTCGTCCTGCCCCGGCGGCGCCTGGTCATCGTCCCTGCTGATGCCGCGTCGGTGGCGGCCCCGGCCCGGGTGCCGGAGACGTGCCCGCGGTGCGACGGTACGGGAATCGAGGCGGCGTGATGGCGGCGTGGAGCGGCCGGGACCGTGAGCTGATGCTCCTGGGCGAGTTGTACGTGGCGCTCGCGAAGCTCGGGGCGGACGTCCAACTACGGGACGCGATTCCGGGACTGACGGTCAGTGCGGTGCGGGAGGGTTCGCGGCCTGTCGCCGGCTACGTGGTCCTGCACGGTGGTACGCGCTTCACCTGGTGGCGGGTGGACAGCAATCACACGGCGTCCGATATCGAGGGCGCTGCCCGCCGGATCATGGAATTTCTGGAGGGTGAACCGCGGGGCCGTGGACGGGAGACGGGGGCATGACCTCGGCCGTGGATGGTCGTGCTCTCGACGTCCGGGCGGTGCGGTTGGAGATCGAACGACGCTATCCGGGCGTGACCGTCTGGTTCGGTGAGACCACGTTCCGGTGGTGGGCGATGGTGTGGTGCGGGACGTGGCGGCTACTGGAGGCGTCCACGCCCAGAGGACTGGTGGGCGCTATCGAGTCGGCTCGGCCTCGTCGCGCGTCGCTCGTCAGATGAGCCGCGGGACCGGCGACGGGTTTCACCTCGGGCGATGGGCAAACGTCGCCGGTCCCGCTTCCAAGTGGGATGAGCTGGGCAAAGGTGTGACAGGGCACGCAACCCGTGCCGTATCAGAGGGGCCGGCGAAGAGACGCCAGACGAGCGGCCGGTCCTTACGGTCGGCCAGGTGTTCAAGCTGGCCGAGATGGTTCCTGAGCACTTGCGTGCCCTCTTGCTCCTCGCAACGTTCGCGAGTCTGCGGTGGGGTGAGGTCGTCGCGCTGCGGCGGATGGACCTGGATCTCAACGCGCGTACGGTCTCCGTCCGGCAAGCACAGGTCGAGCTGGACACGGGCGAACTGATCATCGGGCCGCCCAAGTCACGGGCAGGCCTGCGGGCGGTGGCACTCCCCCGAGCGGTCATCCCGTACCTGCGGCAGCATCTCGGCAACTTCGCCGGCCCCGAACCTGAGTCGCTGATCTTCACCGGCAAGCGGGGCGGAGTGCTGCGGCGGGCGAACTTCCGGCGGGCGACCAAGTGGACCGAGACGGTAACGAAGCTCGGCGTCCCCGAACTGCACTTTCATGATCTCCGGCATACCGGCAACACCTTCGCGGCGGGTTCCGGCGCGTCCCTGTGTGACCTCATGGAGCGGATGGGCCATGACAGCGTGCGGGCCGCGATGATCTACCAGCATCGGACGGCGGGCGGTAACCGGGCGATCGCCCAAGCGATGGACGACAAGATCAACAATGACGACCCGGACGACGACGATGGGGCGGCCGGAGGGCTCGCGATCGTGGGCTAATGGCACGCTAATGGCACGAAGACCCTGTTCCCATGATCGGGAGCAGGGTCTTTTGGCTGGTGGGCGCGGACGGTTTCGAACCGCCGACTCCTCGCTTGTAAGGCGAGTGCTCTACCCCTGAGCTACGCGCCCGTGTGCTCGCCGGGAAAGCGTACCTGGTTCGTGGGGGCGATCGCGAAACGGTTATGGGGTGCGCGGGTTGGGGTTGGGGGCGGTGTCTGTCTTGGGGTGGGGTGGGTTAGGAGGTGGGGGTTAGGTGGGTTATGGCGGTGGCTAGGCGGTCGGCGGATGGGTCGGTGAGGTTGCCGAGGAGTTTGAGGGCGAAGCGCATCAGGGGCGGGTTGGCGATGCCGATGGTGGTGGCAGCGCGCATGACGTGGGGGTTCTCGATGGCGCGGGCGAAGGTGCGGCCGAGGGTGAAGGGGCGTCCGTTGGCCTGGCGGATCGCGGACGGGTAGCCGTAGAGGGCGCGCTCGCGGGCGCCGGGGGTGGGGGCGGCGAGAGCGGTCGTGATGGTTTCGGCGGCGATGCGGGCGGCTTCGAGGGCGTAGGCGATGCCCTCGCCGTTGGACGGGTTGATCATGCCTCCGGAGTCGCCGGTGAGCAGGAGGCCCGGGTAGTAGTGGGGGCCGCGCGTGTAGCCCATCGGGAGTGCGGCGCCGCGGACCGGGCCGAGGGCGTTCTCGGCGGTGAATCCCCAGTCCGGGGGCGTGCGGGCGAGCCAATCGTCCAGCAGGCGGTGGCAGTCGGCGTGGGCGGTGCGCAGGAAGGCGACGCCCACGTTGCAGGTGCCGTCGCCCATGCCGAATACCCAGCCGTATCCGGCGGGGACGAGGTCGAGCCAGGCTTCGAGGTACGGGTCGTCGTGGCGGGGGCTGCGGTAGTAGCGGCGGGCGGCGACGCCGATCGGGCGGTCGCGGCGGGGGTGGAGGCCGAGGGCGACCGAGAGGCGGGAGGACGCGCCGTCCGCGGCGATGACGATCGGCGCGCGGTGGTCGCCGGTTTCGGTGCGGACGCCGGTGACGCGGCCCGTGCGGTCCCGGAGCGGGGCGGTGACCTTGGTGTTCTCCGAGAGGGTCGCTCCGGCGGAGACGGCGTGGCGGGCGAGGATGTCGTCGAAGTCGTGGCGGGTGCGGGTCAGGCCGAAGGGCGGGTAGACGCTCCCTGACGGCCACGGCAGTTCCAGAAGGCGGTCGCCGGCGATCAGGCGGAGGCCGCGGTTGCGGAACCAGCCGGGGGCGTCGATGTCGATGCCGAGGCGCTGGAGTTCCCGGACGGCGCGCGGCGTCAGGCCGTCGCCGCAGACCTTCTCGCGGGGGAACGCGGACTTCTCCAGGACGTGGACGTCGAGTCCGGCGCGGGCGAGGTGGCAGGCGGCGGCGGAGCCGGCCGGTCCGGCTCCGACCACGATGACGTCGGGCATGCCGACATCGTGCCCCGGCCGCCGGTTCCGAATCAGATCCCGTGGTCGAGATGGCGGTTGAACCACTCGGCGGCCTGGGTGGTGACCTCGGTCAGGGCGCCCGGCTCCTCGAACAGGTGGGTCGCGCCGGAGACGATGTGCAGTTCGGCGACGTCCAGGTGCTGTCGGGCCTGCTCGTTGAGGCGCAGGACTTCGGGGTCGGCGCCGCCCACGATCAGCAGGACGGGCGCCTGCACGCGGGGCAGCGACGGGCCCGCGAGGTCGGGGCGGCCGCCCCGCGACACCACCGCGCCGACGACCGGCCGGGCCGCCGCAGCGGCGAGCGCGGCGGCGGCGCGGGCGCTGGCGCCGAACAGGCCGATCCGCAGCCCCGCGGTGTGCGGCGCGGACTCCAGGCCCTCGGCCAGCGCGTCGATGGCGCCGATCAGGCGCAGCGTGAGCAGCTCGATGTCGAAGCGGAGCTCGGCGGTGACCCGGTCGACCTGCTCCTCCTGCTCGGTGAGCAGGTCCAGCAGCAGGGTGCCGATCCCGGCGGCGTTCAGTCCCTCGGCAACGGCGCGGTTGCGGGGGCTGTGCCGGGAGCTGCCGCTGCCGTGCGCGAAGAGGACCATGCCGGCCGGGTCGTCCGGGATCACCAGGTCGCCGTCCAGGTCGGCGTCCGGAAGCTTCAGCGTGATCATGTGTTGGGGGGTTCGGCGCTGATGTCGGCGAGGGCCGAGCGTTCGTCGCGCTGCACCGCCAGGTCCCCGATGGACACCATCCCGATGGGGCGGTCGCCGTCCACGACGGGGAGCCGCCGGACGGCGTGCCGGCGCATCAGCCGGACCGCCTCGTCGGCGTCCTCCTCCGGAGCCACCGTCACCACGTTGGTGCTGCAGATGTCGCCGACCGTGGTGTCTCCGACGTCCTTCTGGACGGCGACGGCGCGGACCACGATGTCGCGGTCGGTGACCAGGCCCCGGAGCCGTCCCTCGTGCACCACCAGCACGTCGCCGATGCCGTGCCGGCGCATCAGGTCGCTCACGGTGACCAGCGTGGTGTCCGGAGACACCGCGACCGGCACCGGCGTCATCACTTCGTTCACTCTCTGGGCCATGGGCGAGCCTCCCCCCTCGGGGACTCGCCTACCCAGGGCCCGCCCGGATATGTCAGTGCCCCCGCCGGGGGCGTCCGCCGGGGTCAGGACGAGGAGTCGGGGCCCTCCTGCTCGGCCAGGAAGCGCTCGAACTGCGCGCCGAGCTCCTCCGCGGTCGGCATGTCCTGCGACTCGGCGAGCAGGCTGTCGCGCTCGGCGGCGCCCGCGAACGCGTCGTACTGCTGCTCCAGCGCCCGGACGACCTTCTCCACCTCGGCGTTGCCGTCGACCTGCTCGGCGATGTCGGCGTCGGTGGCCGCGGCGGCCTCGCGGAGCCGCTCGGCGGGCAGCACCAGCCCGGTGGCGGCGACGACCTGCTCCAGGGCGGCGACCGCGGCGGCCGGGTAGGCCGACTGGGCCAGGTAGTGCGGGACGTGCACCGCCAGCCCGAGCGCGTCGTGCCCGGCCTCGCCGAGCCGCAGCTCCAGCAGCCCGGCCGCGGAGCCGGGGACCTGGACCTTGTCGAACCAGGTGTTGCGGGTGATCAGCTCCGGGCGGGTGGCGTGCGTGGTGACGCCGACCGGGCGGGTGTGCGGCACGCCCATCGGGATGCCGTGGAACCCGACGACCAGCCCCACGTCCAGGCGCTTCACCAGGTGGACGACGGACCGGGTGAACCCCTCCCAGAGCCGGTCGGGTTCCGGCCCGGACAGCATGAGGAACGGGGTTCCGACGCCGTCGCGCATCAGCCGGACGACCAGCTCCGGCTGCTCGTAGGAGGCCCAGTGGTCGCGGTCGAAGGTCATCGTGGGGCGCCGGGCCCGGTAGTCGATCAGCGAGTCGACGTCGAAGCGGGCGATGACGCGGTGCTCCAAGGCCTCCAGCAGGTGCTCGCGCACCAGCTGCCCGGTGGATCCGGCGTCGACGAAGCCGTCGAGGCTGTGCAGCAGCACCGGGCCGGTCATCTCCGGCAGGTCGGTGTCCAGCTCGTACAGATCCTCAGGGTTCAGCAACTTCTCCCCCACCTCTTCATGTCTCGTCTTAACACTAGGACATGAAGAGGTGAATCCCTTTCTCGACTGTGATCGCGGCCTCATTCGGGGTGCCACGGATCACAGGAAGACGCGGCTGGTGAGGAAGTCCTCCGGTCGCAGGGTGGTGAGGGCGGTGCGGTCGACCTCCTCGGCGGCGGCAACGAGGCGGCTGGCGTGGCGGAGGCGGGCGCGTTCGATGGCATTGCGGACGGAGCGGGCGTTGGCGAAGCGCGGCTGGCCGCGGCGCCGGTCGAGGTAGTCGCGGAAGACCGGCTGGGTCTCCGGGGCGAGGCTGTAGCCCTCGCGCTCCATCATCAGGTGCCCGATCGCCTCCAGCTCGTCCGGTTCGTAGTCCGGGAAGTCGATGTGGTGGGCGATGCGGGAGCTCATGCCGGGGTTGGACGCGAAGAAGGAGTCCATGCGGTCCTTGTAGCCGGCCAAGACGACGACGAGGTCGTCCCGCTGGTTCTCCATGACCTGCAGGAGGATCTCGATGGCCTCCTGCCCGTAGTCGCGCTCGTTCTCCGCCCGGTAGAGGTAGTACGCCTCGTCGATGAACAGGACGCCGCCCATGGCGCGCTTGAGGACCTCCTTGGTCTTGGGCGCGGTGTGGCCGACGTACTGGCCGACGAGGTCGTCGCGGGTGACGGAGACCAGGTGGCCCTTGCGGACGTAGCCGAGCCGGTGGAGCAGTTCGGCGAGCCGCACCGCGACGGTCGTCTTCCCGGTTCCGGGACTGCCGGTGAAGCACATGTGCAGGTTGGGACGTCCGGAGTCGATGCCGAAGCGGGCGCGGACGCGGTCCACCAGCAGCAGTGCGGCGATCTCCCGGATGCGGGTCTTCACCGGGGCGAGGCCGACGAGTTCGGCGTCCAGGGCGTCCAGGACCTCGTCGGCGTGCGAGTCGGCGCGTTCCCTGGCGAGGTCGACGCGCGCGTCGGAGGGAAGCGGGGCCGGCTCCCCGGCGGCGGGAGCCTGGGGTGGGTCCGCCGGGGAGCCGTTTTCGGAGGGCCTCATGCCGAAGCCGGGGCGGTCGCTCAACGCGCGTCCCCGTAACGCTCGCCTTCGGGACGGTCCGTCGCGTACGAGTGCAGCGTGTACCGGATGCGCCGGTCGGAGGTCTCCTCGCGGTCGAGGCGGAAGCCGGGTTCCACGGGCGGGCGCTGCACGATGAACTGGAGCGCGGTGGTCTGGCGTCCGTAGTGCGCGTCGTAGGCGTTCAGCCGGACGTAGTGGTTCGGGTACGCCTTGCGGCACTCCTTCACCTCGTACAGGACGCCGGCGGGGTCGGCGAGGTCGAACATGGGCAGCCCCCACATGTCCCAGTAGGCGTTGCGCGGATGCGGGTCGTCGGTGAACTCGACCGAGCAGGGCCAGCCCTGGTCGAGCGCGTAGGCGATCTGCTTGGTGATCTCCTCGTCGGTCAGCTCGGGCAGGTAGGAGAAGGTCCCTTGGGTGATTCGCATGTCACACGCTCACGGGGGTCTCGACGACGTCGGGGGTGTCGGTGGACTCGTAGGTGAAGGTGATGTCGCCCCAGGTGGACAGGGCGACGTCCAGCTCGCGGCTGTTCTTGGCGGCGGCGCGCAGGATGTCGGGGCCCTCGGCGAGGTAGTCGCGGCCCTCGTTCCGCGCCTTGATCATCGCTTCGAGCGCGACGCGGTTGGCGGTGGCGCCGGCGGCGATGCCCATCGGGTGGCCGATCGTCCCGCCGCCGAACTGCAGGATCGAGTCCTCGCCGAGGTAGTGCAGGAGCTGGTGCATCTGGCCGGCGTGGATGCCGCCGGACGCGACGGGCATGCAGCCCGGCAGCGACGCCCAGTCCTGGTCGAAGTACAGGCCCTTGCGCGGGTCGGCGGGAACGTGGCCGAGGCGGAGGGTGTCGTAGTAGCCGCGGACGCTGTTGGGGTCGCCCTCCAGCTTCCCGACGACCGTCCCGGCGTGGATGTGGTCGACGCCGGCGAGCCGCATCCACTTGGCGATGACGCGGAAGTTCACGCCGTGGTTCTTCTGCCGCGTGTAGGTGGAGTGCCCGGCGCGGTGCAGGTGCAGGATGACGCCGTTCCTGCGCGCCCAGTTGGCCATCGACTGGATCGCCGTGTACCCGATGGTCAGGTCGATCATCACGATGACGCTGCCGAGGTCCTTGGCGAACTCGGCGCGCTCGTACATGTCCTCCATCGTCGCGGCGGTGACGTTGAGGTAGTGGCCCTTGACCTCGCCGGTCGCGGCCTGCGCCCGGTTGACGCCCTCCATGCAGTACAGGAAACGGTCGCGCCAGCGCATGAACGGCTGGGAGTTGATGTTCTCGTCGTCCTTGGTGAAGTCGAGGCCGCCGCGCAGCGCCTCGTAGACGACGCGTCCGTAGTTGCGGGCCGACAGGCCGAGCTTCGGCTTCACGGTCGCGCCGAGCAGCGGGCGCCCGAACTTGCCCAGGTACTCGCGCTCCATCACGATGCCGTGCGCGGGCCCCTGGAACGTTTTGACGTAGTGCGTCGGGATCCGCATGTCCTCCAGGCGGAGCGCCTTCAGCGCCTTGAACCCGAAGACGTTCCCGATGATGGACGACGTCAGGTTCGCGATCGACCCCTCCTCGAACAGGTCGAGGTCGTAGGCGATGTAGGCGATGAACTGGCCCTCCTGGCCCGGGACCTGCTCCACCTTGTAGCACTTGGCCTGGTAGTTCTCGTAGGAGGTGAGCCGGTCGGTCCACACGACCGTCCAGGTGGCGGTGGACGACTCGCCCGCGACCGCCGCGCCGGCCTCCTCCGGCGGGACGCCCGGCTGCGGCGTGATCCGGAAGGCGGCGAGGACGTCGCTGTCCTTCGGCTCGTAGTCGGGCTTCCAGTAGCCCATCTCCGCATAGGGGATCACGCCCGCCGACCATCTGCCCGAACTCATCGCCGATCTCCTTCGCGTGATGGCGGGACGCGGCGGCTCCGTCCCGCGAAGGACGGCATGCCCAGGGGAATGGGGTCGGAGCGCCGCGGCCCGGCCACGTGGAACCGTGACGGCTTGAGCTTCGCCTCCCAATACTTGCGCTGTCCATCAAGTGTTCTACGGTGACCATCAAGCATTCATTTCAACGAGGAGGCGGGACGTGACGGAGGCGCGGTTGCGGACGTTCGTCGCGCTCGCCGACAGCGGGTCCGTGCGGGCGGCGGCGCTGCGCCTGTACGTGACGGAGTCGGCCGTGTCGGCGGCGGTCGCGGCGCTGACCCGCGACCTCGGCGTCCCGCTCGTCCGGCGGGTGGGGCGCGGGATCCGGCTGACCCCGGCCGGGACCGTCTACGCCGGGTACGCGCGGCAGGTGCTCGGCCTGCTGGAGGAGGGGCGGGCGGCGGCGCGCGGCGCGGCCGATCCGGGACGCGGGCCGCTGCGGCTCGCGGCGGTGACGACGGCCGCCGACCAGATCCTGCCCGACCTGCTCGCCTCGTTCCGGACGCGCTGGCCCGACGTCGAACTGACCCTGGAGGTCGGGCCGCGGCGGCAGGTGTGGAGCAGCCTCGCCGCCCACGAGGCCGACCTCGTGCTGGCGGGCCGCCCGCCGGCCGACGCCGCCGCGACCGTGCTGGCGACGCGTCCGAACGAGCTGGTCCTGGTCGGCGCGCCGGACGTCGCGGACGGTTTCTCACCGGCCCGCACGCCGTGGGTGATGCGCGAGCCCGGCTCGGGGACGCGGGCGTCCGCGGACGCCTACCTGGCCGAACGGGAAGTGGCGCCGCCCCGGCTCGTGCTCGGCTCGAACGGCGCGGTGATCGCGGGCGCGGCGGCCGGGCTCGGAGTGGGGCTGGTGTCGCGGGACGCGGTCGGCGCCGAGCTGGCGGCAGGGCGGCTCGTGGTGATCGACGCGCCGGGGATGCCCCTCGACCGGCCGTGGCACGCGGTCGCTGGCGCCGCGCCGACCCCGACGACGCTGCTGTTCGTCCGGCACCTGCTGGACGCGCCCGGGTGGACCGCACCCGTCAGGGCAGGCTCCACAGGGGGACCGACAGCAGGATGAGGCTGACGCCGATGAGCGCGACCGCGACGGACCGTCCGCCGTCGCCGCCGCCCGGCACGCTCTTGGGGCGCAGCACGCCGGCGACCGACCAGCACAGGGAGATTACGGCGCCGGCGTCCATCGCCACCGCGAGCCCGATCACGCCACCATCCCCCCTCGTAGGGGCCTACCTTAGCGGCGTTTCAGCAAGCACGAGCCCGAGCTCGCATGGGGACAGTGCGGTCGCTCACATCGGCGGCGCGGCGGCTCCACGACGGGCGCCGGGCACGACAGAATCGTGTTCGGTACAGATTCCGCTCAGTACCGGAGAGGCGCGACCATGACCACCGACCGCCCGTACGACATCGTTCTGTTCGGCGCCACCGGCTTCACGGGCGCCCTCACCGCCGAATACCTGGCGGAGCACGCCGACCCCGGGACGCGCTGGGCGCTGGCCGGCCGCAACCAGGCCAAGCTCGCCGCCGTCCGCGACCGGGCCGCCGCGATCGACCCGGCGTGCGCGGACCTTCCGCTGCTGCACGCCGACACCACCGACCCGGGCTCGATCGAGCAGGTGGCGCGGTCGGCCAAGGTCGTCATCACGACGGTCGGGCCGTATGTCCAGTACGGCGAGCCGCTCGTCGCGGCGTGCGCGCGCGCCGGGACCGACTACGTCGACCTCACCGGCGAGCCCACCTTCGTCGACCGGATGTACGTGAAGTACCACGACGAGGGGGTCCGCAGCGGCGCCCGGATCATCCACGCCTGCGGCTTCGACTCGATCCCGCACGACCTCGGCGCGTACTTCACCGTCAAGCAACTGCCCGAGGGCGTCCCGCTGCACGTCGAAGGGTTCCTGCGCGTGCACGGCGACGCGTCGGGCGGCACGATCGCCTCCGCCGTCGGCATCTTCGCCGACGTCACCGGCATGATGCGGGCCGAACGCGAGCGGCGCCGCGCCGAGGGGCGTCCGGAGAACCGGACGGTCCGGATCTCGCGGCGGCCCGTCCCGAAGGCCCGCATCGGCGACGGCTGGACGCTCCCGCTGCCGACCATCGACCCGCAGATCGTCACCCGGTCCGCCGCCGCGCTCGACCGGTACGGCCCGGACTTCTCCTACGGCCACTACCTGGCGGTCAAGCGGCTGCCCGTCGCCGCCGGCATGGCCGCCGGGTCCGGCGCGCTGCTCGCGCTCGCGCAGCTCCCGCCCACCCGGTCGCTGCTGCTGCGGCTGCGCGCGCCGGGCGACGGGCCGTCCGCCGAGCGGCGCGCCCGCAACTGGTTCAGCGTGAAGTTCGTCGGCGAGGGCGGCGGGAAGCGGGTCGTGACGGAGGTCGCGGGCGGCGACCCCGGCTACGGCGAGACGGCGAAGATGCTCGCGCAGTCGGCGCTGTGCCTCGCCCACGACGACCTGCCGAAGACGTCCGGGCAGGTCACCACGGCCGCCGCGATGGGCGACGCGCTGATCGGCCGGCTGACCGCCGCCGGGATCGCCTTCCGAGTGCTCAGCGCGGGCTGAGGCCCGCGGCGCGCCCGCGGCCCGGGACCGGTACGACCGCCTCGACGGTCGTGCCGACCCCGGGGCGGCTGGTCACGGTGACCCGTCCGCCCAGCAGCTCGGCGCGCTCCCGCATGCCGCGCAGGCCGTAGGAGTCGGTGCGCCGGGTCCGCTCCGCGCGCGCGCCCTGCGCGAACACGTCCCGCACCGAGAACCCGGTGCCGTCGTCGGTGACCTTCAGCCGGACCCGGTCGCGGGAATGCTCCAGCAGCAGGTCCACGCAGGTCGCGGACGCGTGCCGCAGGCTGTTGCCGACCGCCTCCTGCGCGATCCGGTACAGCGCGGTCTGCACGTGGTCGGGCAGCTCCTCCTCCAGCTCCCCCTCCACGGTCACGGTCACGTCGATGACGCCGGACGGCCCTGGGCCGTCCCCGGTCTCGCGGGCGAGGGTCGCCAGCGCCGCCGACAGGCCGAGGTCGTCCAGCACGGGCGGGCGCAGCCCGCCGATCGCCGCCCGCGTCTCGGCCGCCGCCAGCTCGCACAGCTTCCGCGCGATCATGATCTGCGCGAGCCCCTCCGGATGGTGCTCGGGCAGCGCCCGCTCGGCCGCCGACAGGTGGAAGCCCAGGCTGGCCAGCCGCTGCGCGATGCCGTCGTGGATCTCCCGGCTGAGCCGGGACCGCTCGGCCTCCTGCGCCTCCACGGCCCGCTCGGCGAACCGCTCGGCGGCGTGCTCGCGCTCGCGGGCCGCGCGCAGCCGCCGGCACGAGCACAGCACCGGCGCGAACAGCTCCGCCAGCGCGGTCACCAGCGCGACATCGTCGGCCGGGCACGGACCCGCGGACCGCACGTCCACTACTGCAATCGTGGCGTTCCCGCTGCGGACGGGGACCGCGACGCCGCGTCCGTCCGTGTGCGCGCGGGGACGGCCGTGCGCGGCGACCCAGCCCACATCGCCCTCCCCCAGCGGGACGGCCGGGCCCGCCCATTCGAGCGCCCGCTCCTCGTCGTCCAGGACGTAAACGTCGCAGAACGTCAGCGCGCGCGCCGACCGGACGACCAGCCCGGCCAGTTCGTCGGCCAGCCGCGGCAGCTCCCGGTCGGAGCAGGCGACCGCCACGATCCGGACGAGCAGGTCGTTGCCGCGCCCGGCGAGCAGCTCCACCGGCGACATCGGCGACGCCGTCACCGGAACAGCCCCTCGCGCAGGGCCACCGCGATGGCCGCCGACCGGTCGGCCACCTCGAGCTTGCGGTACAGCGCCCGCAGGTGGCTCTTCACCGTCTCCTCGCTGAGCACCAGCCGCGCCGCGATCGCCTTGTTGGACAGGCCGCCGACCAGCAGCGACAGCACCTCGCTCTCGCGCTGCGTCAGCCCCCGGTTCGCGCCCGGCCAGAACTCGCCGCGGGTCAGCCGCGCCGCCGTCACCGCCATCCGCCCGGCGAGCGTCGGGTCGACGACCGTCTCGCCCTGCGCGACCTCCTCCAGCCGCCGCACCAGCTCGGGACCGTCCACCCGTTTCAGCAGGTAGCCGCCCGCCCCGGCGCGCAGCGCCTCGAAGACGTACTGCTCGTCGTCGTACACCGACAGGAACACCACCCGCGCCTCCGGGACGCGGCCGGTGAGCAGCCGGCACAGGTCCAGGCCGCTCTCGGGGCCGAGCCGCACGTCCAGCAGGACGACGTCGGGACGCAGCGCGGTGACCAGGCGGGTGGCCTCCTCCCCCGTGCCCGCCTGCCCGACGACGCGCACCCGCCCCGCGAATCCGGCCAGCATCGCCTGCAGTCCGGCGAGGATCATCTCGTGGTCGTCCACCAGGACGACGCGTACGGGGGCGCCCATTCCGGCACGATAACAACCCGAAGCTACTCACCAGTAGCCCGTGCCGGCGGGGCTCCCACCATCTTCACCCCCGCTCTCCCCCGGCCGGGGGACGCGTCCGCGGCGCGACCGGCCTACTCTCCCTATCGAAAACCGGATTCCGCAGGACGGAGGAGCCAGGTGCCCCATCGGATCGTGCATATGCTCCGGGCGCGCGGGTCGGGCCGCCGCCCCGTCATGCTCGCCATCGCCGGGGACAGCGCGGCGGGCAAGACCACACTGACCAGGGGGCTTGTGCGGTGTCTGGGGGCCGAGCGGATGACGGCCGTCTGCGTCGACGACTACCACCGCTACGACCGGGCCGAACGCGCCGGAAAGCCGTTCACGGCGCTGCACCCCGACTGCAACCACATCGACATCATGGAGCAGCACCTGCAGCTGCTCTCGATGGGCGAGCCGATCCTCAAACCGGTCTACGACCACGCCACCGGCGAGCTCGTCCGGCCGGAACTGGTCGAGCCCCGCGACTTCGTCATCGTCGAGGGCCTGCTCCCCCTGCACACCCGGCTCGCCCGCGCCTGCTTCGACATCACCGTCTACCTCGACCCGCCCGAGCCGCTCCGGCACTCCTGGAAGATCCGCCGCGACTGCGACAAGCGCGGCTACAACCCCGAGCAGGTCATGGCGGAACTCGCCCGGCGCGAAGCCGAGAGCGCCGCCTACATCCGCCCGCAGCGCAAGTACGCCGACATCGTGGTGCGGTTCGCGCCCGTCGCCGGCCGGCTCGACCCGCCCGGCACACCCCTCTCCGCCGAGCTGCTCCTGCGCCCCACCATCGACCACCCCGAACTCGCCGACGTCCTGGACGGCACCCCCGGCGACACCGACAAGCTCCTGCACCTGCGCCTGCACCGCGACGACGACGGGCGGCCCGTCGACGCCCTGCACGTGCACGGCTACGTCTCGCCCGAGGAGTCCCAGGTCGTCAAGAAGGCCATCTGGGAACGGCTCGGCCCCCGCGCCGGCGACGGCCTGCCCGCCCCCGACGCCCTCGGCCGCCTGGGCGACGCGGACACCAGCGACCCCCTCGCCATCACCCAGCTCCTCCTGCTCTACCACCTGCTCGACGCCGACCACCGCCAAGCCGCCTGAACACATTCACTTGCGGCGTGTCGTCGTTATGGCGGCCCGGATAACGACGACACGCCGCAAGTCAACGACCCCGCGGCGCGCGGGGAGGCCCCGAGGCCTGGACCTGTGCCTCGGGCCGCGCGCACGCGGCGGCCGGGAGGGCGCCCTCAGCGGGCGCGAGGGGCGCCCTCCCGGCTCTCTTACAGCTCGTGCCAGGGGATTTGGGGGCGGTCGGGGGCGACGACGGCGAGGGACTGGCCGCCGCGGACGAGTTCGTCCGGCTCCGAGGTGAGGCGGAAGCGGGCGTTCGGGCGGTGCGACTCGCCGACCGCGAGCAGGGTGCTGCCGCGGCGGAGCAGGAAGATCGCGACGTCGAGGCGCGCCCACTCGCCGGCGCCGTCGGGGACGTCGACCCGGTACAGCGTGCCGTCGGCGTCGAGGGTGCTGGCCAGGTTGTGGTAGATCGCGGCGACGCCGGGGTTGCGGATCGCGACCGCGACCACGGCCGGGTCGTCGATGTCGACCGGCTCGATGTCCGGGCCGACGAGGGCGAGCGCCTCGGTGATCTCGGCGCGGCGGCCGCCGTCGTGCACGCCCGCCAGCAGGTGGACGGCCGGCTCCCCGTGGCGCCGCAGGTAGGCCGACACGCCCAGCATCACCCGGACGGTCTCGTCGTCGGTGCGGCCGACCACCACGACCGTCCGCGCGGCCTCCATGCAGGCCCGCCCGTAGGCGGTGTCGTCGAAGGCGACGACGTCGTACAGGTCGGGGTCGGGGTTCTCGCCGGTCAGCTCGCCCGGCCAGTAGACCGCGACGACCGGGGTGCGGGCGAACGCGGAGTCGGCGCGCAGCTGGGTGATGATGCCGCGCAGCCCGTCCCGCTCGTACCCGACGACCACGATGTGCCGCTTGACGTGCAACTGCGCCTGGCCGTTGGCCCGCATGGTCCTGCCCTTCGCCATCCACAGCGTCAGTTCGGCGAACAGCACGAGGCCCGCGGTGAGCCCGGCCACGATCACGATCACGCCGCCGATCCGGCCGCCCGTCGAGGACGGGTAGAGGTCGCCGTAACCGGTGGAGGTGCCGCTGACGAAGAAGTACCAGATGTAGTTCCACGGCTGCTTGATCTCGGCGCCGGGCTTCTCGCACACCGCGATCAGCAGCCAGCCGACGCCGAACGCCCCGAGCAGCACCAGCGCCGGCGCGCGCCACGACCGCGCCGCGACACGGTGCGCCAGGCGCAGCAGGATGATCGGCATTGGCGCAGCGTGCCAGCAGGCGAAATGCCGCGTCAAGCCTGGAATGCCCCCCTACGGCGGCTACGGTGCGTGACGAGACGGGGAGGGGCTGGCCGGAGGCGGCCACCGGCGCGGGTTCAGCCGGCCGGGCCGCGGCGCAGCACGCGGCTCAGCGCCGCCGCCACCTCCTCCGACAGGCCCCGGTCGTCGCGGGGCCCCGCGCTGGACGGCACAAGGTCCGCGGAGCGCGGGTCGTCGCGGACGGCCTCGCGGGTGTGGCCGCAGTCGCGGCACTCGATCTCGCCGAGCCGGCACACCAGGGCGGTGGAACCGCAGGCCGCGCAGCGGTCGAGGTCGTCCGCCCAGTCGTGGGCGGACCGGCAGCCGGGGCAGATCAGCACCTGGCGGTCGGCCCGGACTCCGCGTTTCCACGGGCTCGCCCCGCGCACGGGGTCGGTCTGCCGCGCCCCGCAGCGGAAGCAGGGCATCACACCTCCAGCGGTGCGGGGGCCGGATCCGGCCGCGGGCGGCGCCGCGCGGCCGGGGCCGGCCCGTTTCGCTCAGAGCCCGGCGAGCGCCTTGCGGTACTCGTCGAGGTCGCGTGCGTCCGGGATGGCGTTGACGACCTTCCAGCGGACCACGCCCTGCGCGTCGATGATGAAGGTGCCGCGGACCGCGAGCCCCTTCTCGTCGTCGAACACGCCGTAACGCTGCGCCGTCCCGCCGTGCGGCCAGAAGTCCGACAGCAGCGGGAACTGGTACTTCTCCTGCTCGGCCCAGGCGCGCAGCGCGAACACCGAGTCGACCGACACGGCCAGCACCTGCACGTCGTCGCCGCCGAGGGTGGGCAGCTCGTCCCTGATCTGGCACAGCTCGCCCGTGCACACGCCGCTGAACGCCAGCGGATAGAACACCAGGACGACGGTCTTCGCGCCCCGGAAGTCCGACAGCTTCACCGGGGTCCCGTGCTGGTCCTTCAGCTCGAAGTCCGGTGCGCTGTCGCCTACCTCAACCGACAAAGCCTCTCCCGCGGAATCGTCCCCGCCCGGGCGGGGGGTGTGGGCGCCCCCACGGACGTGGGGACGCGCCCAGTCTGCCACCCGCCGCCGACGCCGGACGGCCCGGCCGCCCGCCGCTCCCGGCGGGCGTCCCGAGCCGTGCGGCTACTTGCGGACCTTGGGCGCGACCAGCCGCGTTCCGGACCACTCCTTCGCGGCGCTGACGCTGCTCGTCTGCGACAGCCCGGCCGTCTGCGCGGCCTCGCCGATGTCGCTGGGCTCGACGTGCCCATCCCGGCCCGCCTTCGGCGTCAGCAGCCAGATGTTGCCGCCGCCGGTGAGCGGGATCATCGCGTCGGTCAGGCCCTCGAACAGGTCGCCGTCCTCCTCGCGCCACCAGAGCAGCACGATGTCGACCACGTCCTCGTAGTCCTCGTCGACCAGCTCGGTCCCCGTGACGGCCTCGACGGAGCGGCGAAGCTCCTCGTCGACGTCGTCGTCGTAGCCGATCTCCTGCACCACCTGGCCCGGCTTGACGCCGAGCCGTTCGGCCAGGCTGCGCTCAGACTGCGCCTGACCCGCGGTCGCGCTCACGAAAGTCCTCCCATTGTCGTCAGTCCGCACGGTGTCCCGCGCATTTCTCGTCTCCGGGCCCCCGTGCCGGGCGGCCCGCCCGCACCCGTGCGGTGTTTGCGGGACAGTCCACACAAGTGAGGGCCCCTAGCGCAAGTGTCTTCCCGGCTTTTGGTGGGCTCATTGGCCCGATCACGGCGGCCGACGTCACAGGACCTCCACAGAGGGTGACAACACGCCGTCATCCTTTGAGGAAGGACAGGCGGACCTGCCGTTCCGGGTTGTCGACGTTGAGGTCGACCAGGGCGACCGACTGCCAGGTACCGAGCGCGAGCCGGCCGTCCACCACCGGCAGCATCGCATACGGCGGGACGAGCGCCGGCATCACGTGCGAGCGGCCGTGCCCCTGCGACCCGTGCCGGTGCCGCCAGCGGTCGTCGGCGGGCAGCAGGTCGCCGAGCGAGGCGAGCAGGTCGTCGTCGCTGCCCGCCCCCAGCTCGATGACCGCGATGCCCGCGGTGGCGTGCGGGACGAACACGTGCAGCAGGCCGTCCCCGCCCGCCGCCGCGGCGAACCGCTCGCACTCGGCCGTGATGTCGTGCACGGCCTCCTGCGTCCCGGTGGTCACCCGGACCACGGTGCTCTCCATGATCGCAGGTCTACCCGATCCGCGGCGCCGGACGCATCCCGGCGCGCGCGGATCCGGGCGGGCGCTCCCGGCGCGCTACCGGCCCGCGTGGCCGACGGTCTCGCGAGGCTCGATGACGCAGTCCGGCCCCGGGAACACCAGCGTTTCGCGACCGTCCGGGAACCTGACCACGTACGGCGGGCCCCCGGCCTCGCCGCGGATCTCGACGATCTCGCCCAACTGGTCGGGATTCCCCACGTTCCTGCCGTGGACGTGCAGCAGGTCCCCGATTCGCGCGTTCATGGCTCCCCTCCGTTCTCTCGAAAAAGGGCTCCTCGAAGGGTGCGTACCCAGCCTGACCGGGGAGAATGGTTACCGGTTGGTAGAGATGCGTTAGCCGTCGCGAACGACGACGATGGATCACGAAACCAGGCGGTGAGACACCTCCGCCGGGGACCGCGGGACCGCCGAACGGCGGCCGGGCCCCCACCAGCAAAGACGGCAAGCACAGAGGGGATCCCGTGGCTTCCGGACGTCAACGCTTTTCGATCATCAGCGACGGCCTGCCGAGCCAGCTGCCGGACATCAACCCGGACGAGACCCGGGAGTGGCTGGAATCGCTGGACACGGTCATCAAGACCGAGGGCCGCGGCAGGGCGCGGTACGTGATGCTCCGCCTCCTGGAGAGGGCCCGGGAACTGCAGGTCGGCGTGCCCGGGCTGCGGAGCACCGACTTCATCAACTCGATCCCGCCGGAGTCGGAGCCGTGGTTCCCCGGCGACGAGCACGTCGAGCGGCGCATCCGCGCCTACATCCGCTGGAACGCGGCGATCATGGTGTCCCGGGCCAACCGCCCCGAGCTCGGCGTCGGCGGCCACATCGCCACCTATGCCTCCGCGGCGTCCCTCTACGAGGTCGGCTTCAACCACTTCTTCCGCGGCAAGGACCACGGCGAGTCCGGCGACCAGGTGTTCATCCAGGGCCACGCCGCCCCCGGCATCTACGCGCGCGCGTTCCTCGAAGGGCGGCTGCCCGAGGAGAAGCTCGACGGGTTCCGGCAGGAGCAGTCGCACCCCGGCGGCGGCCTGTCGTCCTACCCGCACCCCCGGCTGATGCCCGACTTCTGGGAGTTCCCCACCGTCTCGATGGGCCTCACCGCGATCAACTCGGTGTACCAGGCGCGGTTCAACCGCTACCTGTACAACCGCAAGATCAAGGACACCTCCCGCTCGCACGTGTGGGCGTTCCTCGGCGACGGCGAGATGGGCGAGCCGGAGTCGCTCGGCGCGATCGGCCTCGCCGCCCGCGAGGAGTTGGACAACCTCACCTTCGTCGTCAACTGCAACCTGCAGCAGCTGGACGGCCCGGTGCGCGGCAACGGCAAGATCATCCAGGAGCTGGAGTCGTTCTTCCGCGGCGCCGGCTGGAACGTCATCAAGGTCATCTGGGGCCGCGACTGGGACCCGCTGCTCGCCCAGGACGTCGACGGCGTGCTGGTCAACCAGATGAACACCACCCCCGACGGGCAGTTCCAGACCTTCTCCGTGGAGACCGGCGACTACATCCGGGAGAAGTTCTTCGGCGCCGACCCCCGGCTCCGCAAGATCGTCCAGCACCTGTCGGACGACGACCTGCGCAAGCTGTCGCGCGGCGGGCACGACTACCGCAAGGTGTACGCGGCGTTCAAGGCGGCCCGCGAGCACGTCGGCCAGCCGACGGTGATCCTCGCGCACACCATCAAGGGCTGGACGCTCGGGTCGGACTTCGAGGCCCGCAACGCCACCCACCAGATGAAGAAGCTGACCAAGGCCGAACTGAAGGAGTTCCGCGACCGCCTGTACCTGGACATCCCGGACTCGGCGCTCGAGGCGCCGCTGCCGCCCTACTACCACCCGGGCCAGGACTCCGACGAGATCCAGTACATGCGCGAGCGCCGCGCCGCCCTCGGCGGGTTCCTGCCGAAGCGGGCCGTGCGCGCCAAGGCGCTGAAACTGCCCGGCGACCCCGTCTACAGCGAGCTGAAGAAGGGTTCCGGCAAGCAGAACGTCGCCACGACGATGGCGTTCGTCCGGCTGCTCAAGGACCTGATCAAGGACGAGAACCTCGGTGCCCGGTTCGTCCCGATCGCCCCGGACGAGTACCGGACGTTCGGCATGGACTCGCTGTTCCCCACGTCCAAGATCTACTCGCCGCACGGGCAGACCTACGACGCGGTGGACCGCAAGCTGCTGCTGTCGTACAAGGAGTCCGAAAGCGGCCAGATGCTGCACGAGGGCATCAGCGAGGCCGGGTCGATGGCCTCCGCGATCGCCGCCGGCACCGCGTACGCCACGCACGGCGAGCACATGATCCCCGTCTACATCTTCTACTCGATGTTCGGGTTCCAGCGGACCGGCGACCAGATGTGGGCGCTCGGCGACCAGATGGGCCGCGGGTTCCTGCTCGGCGCCACGGCCGGCCGCACCACGCTCACCGGTGAGGGCCTGCAGCACGCCGACGGCCACTCCCCGCTGCTCGCCGCCGCGAACCCCGCCTGCGTCCACTACGACCCCACCTGGGCGTTCGAGCTGGCGCACATCACCCAGGACGCGCTGCGCCGCTTGTACGGCTCGTCCGAGGAGCACCCGCAGGGCGAGAACGTCTTCTACTACCTGACCGTCTACAACGAGCCCTACCAGCAGCCCGTCGAGCCCGAGGGCCTCGACGTCGACGGCCTGCTCAAGGGCCTGTACCGGTTCCGCTCCGCGCCCGAGGTCGCCACGGGCAACGGGCAGCCGCCGCGGGCGCAGATCCTCGCGTCCGGCGTCGGCGGCCGGTGGGCGCTGGAGGCGCAGCGACTGCTCGCCGAGGACTGGGGCGTCGCCGCGGACGTCTGGTCCGCCACGTCGTGGAACGAGCTGGCCCGCGAGGCCCGCGAGTGCGACGAGCAGAACCTGCTCAACCCCGACGCCGAGCAGCGCGTCCCCTACGTCACCCGGACGCTCGACAACGTCGCCGGGCCGATCGTCGCGGTGTCGGACTTCATGCGCGCCGTCCCCGACCAGATCGCGCCGTGGGTGCACGGCGACTTCACCTCGCTCGGCACCGACGGCTTCGGATTCTCCGACACCCGCGCCGCCGCCCGCCGGTTCTTCCACGTGGACGCCGCGTCCATCGTCCTCGCCGTGCTGACCCGGCTCGCCCGGCACGGCGAGATCAAGCCGGAGGCGCTGCCCGAGGCGATCCGGCGCTACCAGCTGGACGCCACGGTCAGCGACGTGTTCGCCGGCGGCGTCGGCAGCGCCGAGAGCAACACCGGCGGCGAGAGCTGAGCCGGTGATCGCGGAGGTGTAGGCCGCGATCACCGCGGAAGGGCCCCGGGCGCGCGCCCGGGGCCCTTCGTCGCGTCCGCGGTCAGGACGCCGGCGGCCTGAAGACGCCGAACCGGTTGCCGGACGGGTCCTCCAGGTAGGCGAACGTGAGGCCGTTCGGCGTGGTCAGGGCGGGCATCGCGACCTTGCCGCCGCACCGCACGGTCTGCTCGCAGACGGCGTCGACGTCCTCGACCAGCACCAGGAACATCGCGTGATTGCGGGACGCGTCCGGCTCGTGCGAGACGCCCCCGCTGGGCGCCTCGGCGCCCGGGTAGCTGATCAGGTCGTAGCCGCCGTCGGGGTCGCCTCCGAACTTCCAGCCGAACATCTCGCCGTAGAAGCGCCGGGCCTCCTCCGGGGCGTCGGTGCCGACCTGGAACCAGGTGACGGTGTTGAACGCGGGAACGGTCATCGGTCTCCTCCTTCGAACGCTGTGGGCACCAGCGTCGAGGAGCCCCGCGACAGCCCCCTGTCGGTGTTTCCGAACAGGATCCGGCCGACCGACGGAAACTCCGCCCACACGACGGTGCGGGGCCCGTCCGGCCGGAATCCCCAGCCGCGCGTCAGGGCGTCCACGATCCGCAGCCCGCGCCCGCTCTCGGCGCCGGTCTCCCCCTTGAGCCGCGGACGCCGGCCGCCCGCACCGTCGTCGGCGACCTCCAGGCGCAGGCAATCGCTCCCGGCCAGCAGGCTGACCGTCACCTGTCCGCCATCGCCCGAGGCCGTGTGGGTGACGGCGTTGCAGACGAGCTCGCTCACGACCGTCACCAGTCCAGGCCCGGATGGTCCGAGGGCAGCATGTCCCGCACGAACCGCCGCGCGTGCCCGACCGACCTCCGAGCGCCCGGAAGCGTCAGCGCGCCCACCACGACCGGCACGCCGGGGCCCGTCCCTCTGTTCTCGGGCGCTCCCATTCGCGCCTCCCCTCGATTCGGAAACGCCCACACCTTCGCCGCCCGACGCGTCCGCCGTATCGCCTCTGAACGTTTCCCGACTGAACGTTCAACCGGCCACCGTTCCGTATACAGGCCGCCACACTCGGTGACATCGTTGACGGATGCGCTCCGGTCACGCCCCCACCGTCCGCCAGCGCCTGATCGGCTCGGCGCTCCGCAAAGCCCGCGACCGCCACAACCTGACCGTCGCCACCGTGGCCCGCCGCTTCGGCCGCTCCCAGGGCTGGATGAGCATGGTCGAGAACGGCCTCCAGGCCATCGCCCCCGACGAACTCAGCGACCTCCTCGACCTCTACGGCATCGAAGACGGCCCCCTCCGCCAGTCCCTCCTCCACCTCGCCACCCACCAACCGGGCACCTGGGTACGAGAACGAGTAGGCCGAATCTCGGCCGCCGCTCTGGACCTGGCGAGCCTCGAAGAAGACGCCTCCAAGATCCGTACCTTCCAGCCCAGCATCATCCCGGGGCTGCTCCAGATTCCCGCCTACGCAGCGAAGCTCATGGCCGTCGGCCCCGCCAAGGACTCACGCGCCGCCAGAACATTGGTCGAATTCCGAATGTCCCGGCAGCAAGTGCTGAGCCGTCCCGATCCGCCCCAGTACATACCGGTCATCGCGGAGACGGTCCTCGGCAACCAGGTCGGCTGCGATCCCGCAATCCTGCGCGCGCAGATACGACGGCTGACGGAAGTCGCCCGGCTTGAGCACGTGGACCTGCGCATTCTTCCCAGCACGGCCAGCGAATACCTCTCGCTCATCACCCCCTGCCATCTCATCTCTTTGCGCCCGCCTGGGCAGCTCACCGTGACCGTGGGCGACCGCTACAACGAAAGCATCTTCGTGGAGGACGAGGACGAAGTCGCATCGCACGAGGAGATCTTCAATCTGCTGCTCTCAGCGACCCTGAGCAGATCCGCTTCGCTAGATCTCATCGACGAGATAGCGTCGCAATCATGAACACCCTCGGACCGTCCCAAGCCCACTGGCGCAAGAGCAGCCACAGCGGCGGCGACGAAGGCGAGTGCGTCGAGATCGGCGACCTCGACGGGCACATCGGCGTCCGCGACAGCAAGGACCCCGCTGCCGGGCACCTCACCCTCACCCACCGCGACTTCGCCGCTCTCCTGGCCGACCTGGTGGCGCGGGACTGATCAGAGCGGTTCGCCGTTACGCGGTCAGACGAATTCGAGGGGGCGGACGACGTAGTCGGGCGGGACGTCGTCGTGCATGGCGTCGACGGCGCGTTCGGGGGCGGTCTCCTCCAGCAGGGCGGCGCGGCGGACGCGGTCGGTACGGAAGATGCGGCGGCCGCCCCGCTTCCGGCACCAGGCGGTCAGGTACCAGCCCTTGCTCGACGCGGTGAACGAGACGGGCTCGACGTCGCGTTCGGTCTCGGCGCCCGTCCGGTCGATGTAGGTGAGGCGCACCACCCGGCGGGTCACGACGGCCTCCTCCAGCACGGCGGGCACCGAGGACGGCTCGCCGGCGTCCGGCGGGCCGAGGAAGCGGACGCGGGCGGCGAGCTCGCGGGCCGAGGCGCTGTCGTCCGCCGACATCGCCGCGACGATCTTGTGCAGGGCGGTGCGGGCGGACCGGGAGTACGGTGAGCCGCCCGCCCGGGACAGGGTGATCGCGACGGCGACGGCCTCGGCGGGGGTGAAGTTCAGCGGCGGCAGGGTGCGGCTCTTGTCCAGGGTGTAGCCGCCGCCCCGGCCGACGTCCGCGAAGATCGGCACGCCGGCCTGCTGGAGCGCGCCGATGTCGCGCTCGACGGTGCGGACGCTCACCTCGTAGCGGGCGGCCAGCTCGCGGGCGCTGACCCGGCGCGGCGCGCAGGCCCGCAGCTCCTCCACCAGGGCGTACAAACGGTCGGTGCGGTTCACGCCGCGACAGTACGCGGCGCCTCCGACATTCCCGCGCGATGCGGGCTTGACCCTGACGCAGCGTCAACCCTCCATGCTGCCGCCATGAGCAACCCCGGTCAGGGCGAGGGGCCTGCGATCCGCGTGCAGGGCCTGGAGAAGTCGTACAAGGAGCTGCGCGTGCTGCGCGGCGTGGACCTCGACGTGGAGCGGGGTTGCGTCTTCGCTCTGCTGGGCTCGAACGGGGCGGGCAAGACCACGGTGGTGAGGATCCTGTCCACGCTGCTCAAGGCCGACGCGGGGACGGCCCGGGTCAACGGCTTCGACGTCGCGGCGCAGGCCGCCGGCGTGCGCGCGTCCATCAGCCTCACCGGGCAGTTCGCCGCGGTCGACGGAATCCTCAGCGGGCGGGAGAACCTCGTTCTGGTCGCCCGGCTGAGGCATCTGAAGGATCCCGGCGCGGTCGCCGACGGCCTGCTGAGCCGCTTCGCGCTGACCGAGGCGGGCGGCCGGAAGGCGGCGACGTACTCCGGCGGCATGCGCCGCCGCCTGGACATCGCGATGAGCCTCATCGGGAACCCGCCCGTCGTCTTCCTGGACGAGCCGACGGCCGGGCTGGACCCGAAGGCGCGCATCGAGGTGTGGCAGGCCGTCGAGGAGCTCGCCGAGGGCGGCACGACCGTGCTGCTCACCACCCAGGACCTGGCGGAGGCCGAACGGCTCGCCGGCCGGATCGCGATCCTGCACCGGGGCCGGATCATCGTCGACGACACCCTGGCCGGGCTCAGGCGGCTGCTGCCGCCCGCCAAGGTCGAATACGTCGAGAAGCAGCCGTCCCTGGAGGAGGTCTTCTTCGCGGTCGTCGGCGAGGACGCCGGTACCGGGTCGGACGAGGAGTAGGAGCAGCAATGGCCACGCATTTCCTGGGCGACACCGCCGTCCTCACAGGGCGGACCATGCGCCACGTCACCCGCAGCCTGGACACCGTCATCACGACCGCGATCACGCCGATCGGCATCATGCTGCTGTTCGTCTACGTGTTCGGCGGCGCGATCGACACCGGCACGGTCCCGTCCGTGGACTACATGCTTCCCGGCATCCTGCTCATCACCATCGCGTCGGGCATCTCCTACACCGCGCTCCGGCTCTTCACGGACATGCGGGGCGGGATCTTCGAGCGGTTCCAGTCCATGCCGATCGCCCGGTCGGGCGTGCTCTGGGCGCACGTGCTGACCTCGCTGGCCGCCAACGCGGTCTCGGTCGCGGCCGTCGTCGGCGCCGCCCTCCTCATGGGCTTCCGGTCGGGCGCCGGCGTGCCGGCCTGGCTGGCGATCGCCGGCATCCTCGTCCTGTTCACGCTCGCGCTGACCTGGGTCGCCGTCATCCCCGGCCTCACTGCGAAGAGCGTGGACGGCGCGGGCGCGTTCTCCTACCCGCTCGTCTTCCTGCCGTTCGTCAGCTCGGCCTTCGCGCCGACCGGCACCATGCCCGGCCCGGTGCGCGCGTTCGCCCAGCACCAGCCGGTGACCTCCATCGTCGACACGATCCGCGCCCTGCTCCTGCAGCGACCGGTCGGCACCGGCATCTGGACCGCGCTCGCCTGGTGCGCCGGCATCCTCGTCGCCGCCTACGCCTGCGCCGTCATCTGCTACCGCCGCAGGATCTCCTGAACCGGCGCCGGGCGAGTCGGGGCAGGATCAGAGCATGCTGACGATCGGTCAACTGGCCGCGTATGCCGGCGTGACGGTGCGGGCGGTGCGGCACTACCACCAGATCGGGCTGCTGCCCGAGCCGGAGCGGGACGCCTCGGGTTACCGGCGGTACCGCGCGACGGCGGTCGTGTCCCTCGTCAAGATCCGCACCCTCGCCGACGCCGGCGTGCCGCTGTCGCGGATCGGTCACATGCTCGAAGCCGACGCCCCGGCCTTCGCCGAAGCGGTCCGGCGGATCGACGGCCGCCTGCGCGACGAGATCGAACGGCTCGAGACCAGCCGGGAGCAGATCGCGCGGCTCGCCGCCGGGGACGGCCTGGTGCTCCCGCCGGAGGTGGTCTCCTATCTCGACCGGCTCCGGGAGCTCGGGGTGTCGGAGCGGATCGTGGAGGGCGAGCGGGACGGGTGGATCCTCGTCGCGGCCCGCTGGCCCGATCACGTCCGCGAGTTCATGCCGGGGAAGATCGCGCAGCTCGACGACCCGCGGATCGTCCGGCTCTACCGGGTCCTGTCGGAGGTCTTCGAGAGCGACGCGGGGCGCGGCCCCCTCCTGGAGGAGGCCGCCGACATCATGGCCGGCCTGGCCGAGCAGGCGTACGCCGCCGGCCAGGCCGACCCCGGCGGCAAGGCGGGCGACGATCTGCTGCTGGACCTCCTGGAGGCGCTCGCGCTCGAGTCCGATCCGCGGGCGCGGCGGATGGTGGAGCTGATGCGCGAACGCGGCTGGAACGGCTGGACCCGACTGGAACGCCTGCCCGGCCCTCCCGGCTGACCTGCTAGAGGGCGCGGAGGAAGCCGATCAGGGCGTCGTTCACCTCGGTGGGGCGCTCCTGCTGCACCCAGTGGCCGCATTCGGGCAGCACGACGATGGACTGCAGGTTCGGCACGAAGTCGCTCATGCGGTCGAGGGCCTTGCGGGCGCCGGGGAACGCCAGGACGGCGTCCCGGTCACCGGCGACGAAGAGCGCGGGCGGGCTGATCGGGGCGCGGTGCCAGGCCGCGGTGAGCTCCCAGTTGCGGTCGAGGTTGCGGTACCAGTTGACGGGCCCGGTGAAGCCGCTGTCGGCGTACTCGGCGACGTACGTCGCGATGTCGTCCTTGGTGAACCAGTCCGGCAGTTCGGCGGGCTCCGGGAGGATGTCGAGGAATCCGCCGCCCTCCGGGATGATCGGCACATGCGCCGGCGCCTGCCCGGACGCGGCGTACAGCGACCGCCGGAACGTGGTGGCCGGGTCGCGCTCGAACTCCGCCTCCGGGACGCCCGGCTGCTGGAAGTACACCATGTAGAAGCCTTCGCCGAGCGTCTCGCGCATGACCCGGACGGGCGGGCGCGAACTGCGCGGGCGGTGCGGCACCGACATGCCGACGACCCCTCGGACCTTGTCGGGACGCAGTTGCGCCGTGTGCCACGCGACGGGGGCGCCCCAGTCGTGCCCGACCACGACGGCGCGGCCGCCGCCGAGCGCCTCGATCAGGCCGACGACGTCCCCGACCAGGTGCAGGATCGAGTACTCGCCGGCCTCCGCGGGACCGCCCGTGCGGGCGTAGCCGCGCTGGTCGGGCGCCACGGCGTGGTACCCGGCTTCGGCGAGGGCGACGAGCTGGTGGCGCCAGGAGTACCAGCATTCGGGGAACCCGTGCAGCAGCAGGACGAGCGGCCCCTCGCCCGCCTCGGCGACGTGCATGCGCAGGCCGCTCTGGGACTCGACGTGGCGATGCGTGATCTCGGTCATCGGAACCTTCTGGACGGTGAGGCGACCGGGCGGGGCCAACGGTAGCCCCTGCCGAAGATCATCGCGCAAGGAGGCGGGACCCCGGGACACGGAACGGGCGGCTGTAAGCCTCGTCCATACTGTTCGTCATGGGATTGTGTGTCGGGCCCACATGGGAGGCCGTGGCGGCGCTCCGTAGGTTCTGCCCATGACGAGCGTGACACCCCGGCCCGCCGCCTGGAACGCCGAGGCGCCGGACCTGTCGGGGAAGCGGGCCCTGGTCACCGGCGGCGCGAGCGGTATCGGGCGCGCCTGCGCCGGGCTGCTGGCCGGGGCCGGCGCCCGGGTGGTCGTCGCCGACGTGGACGGCGAGGCGGCGCGCCGGACGGCTGAGGAGATCGGCGGGGTCCCGCTGCTCGCCGACCTCTCCGACGTCGACCGGCTGGACGGGATCGCCGCGGGCACCGACATCCTGGTCAACAACGCCGGCGTCCAGCACGTGGCGCCCGTCCACGAGTTCCCGCCGGAGATGTTCGCGCGGATCCTGCGGCTGATGGTGGAGGCGCCGTTCCGGCTCGTCCGCGAGGCGCTTCCTGGCATGTACGAGCGGGGCTGGGGACGGATCATCAACATCTCCTCCGTGCACGGGCTGCGGGCGTCGCCGTTCAAGTCGGCTTATGTGACGGCCAAGCACGGGCTTGAGGGGCTCTCCAAGGTGATCGCTCTGGAGGGCGCCGCGCACGGGGTGACGTCCAACTGCGTCAACCCGTCCTATGTGCGGACGCCACTGGTGGAGGGCCAGATAGCCGACCAGGCGCGCGCGCACGGCATGGCCCCGGACGAGGTCGTCGAGCGCGTCATGCTGGAGCATTCGGCGGTGAAGCGGCTGATCGAGCCCGAAGAGGTCGCCGCGCTGGTCGGCTACCTGTGCTCGCCGGCCGCGTCGATGGTGACCGGCGCGTCCCTCGCCCTCGACGGCGGCTGGACGGCGCACTGACAATGGCCCGTATGTCCTGCGGCGTCTTCCTCGAACTGCTCGCCCGCGAGGCGTCCCCCGTCGAGTTCGAGGGGCCGCTGGTGCAGGCGCGGGCCCAGGGCGCGCCGGCGGCCGTGCTGGCGGAGCTGGAGGCGGCGAAGCTCGCCGCGCTGCGGGTCCGCGCCGTCATGCGTCGGCACGCCCGCCGGGAGGCGGAGCTGGCGGCGCTGTTCGACACCGCGGGCGACCTCGCCGGGCTCCGCGACCTGGACGCGGTGCTGGAGGCGATCACGCGGCGCGCCCGGCGGCTGCTGAACGCCGACATCGCGTACCTGACGCTCAACGACGACGAGCGCGGCGAGACCTACATGCGGGTCACCGACGGGTCGGTGTCGGCGGCGTTCCGGCGGCTGCGGCTTCCGATGGGCACGGGCCTGGTGGGCCTGGTCGCGCAGACGGCGATGCCGTACACGAGCGCGCACTACCTCGGCGACGAGCAGTTCCGGCACCGCGGGTTCATCGACTCGGCGGTGGCCGAGGAGGGCATCGTCGCGATCCTCGGCGTGCCGATGCGGCTGGGCAGCCGCGTGATCGGCGTGCTGACGGCCGCGAACCGCAGCGAGCGCCCGTTCGACCAGGAGGAGGTCGCGCTGCTCGGCTCGCTGGCGGCGCACGCGGCGGTCGCGATCGACAACGCCCGCCTCCTGGAGGAGACGCAGACGGCGTTGGAGGAGCTGAGCGCCGCCAACGAGGTCATCAAGGCGCGCAGCGCGGCCGTCGAGCAGGCGGCGCGCGCGCACGACCGGATGACCGCGGTGGTCGTGCGGGGCGGCGGCGTCGAGGACGTCGGGGCGGTCGTCACCGAGCTGCTGGGCGGCACCCTGCACGTCCTGGACGCCGACGGCCGGCACCTGGCCACGACGGGCGCCGTGTCGGCATCGTTGAGCGATGAGGAGCTGTCCGGCGTGATGGCGTCGGCGCACTCTGCGCGCGCGCAGGGACGCACCGTCCGGCGCGGGGACCTGTGGATCGCCTCTGTGACGACCGGCGACGAGATGCTCGGCACGCTGGTGCTGCGCACCGCCGACGAGGTGTCCGGCGAGGACCAGCGCATCCTGGAGCGGGCCGCGCTCGTGACCGCGCTGCTGCTGCTGTTCCAGCGCAGCGTGACCGAGGCGGAGGGCCGCGTCCGCGGCGAGCTGCTCGACGACCTGCTGTCGGGCCGGCGCACCGACGCCGACACGCTGATCGTCCGGGCCAGGCGGGTGGACGTCGACCTGAACGCGCCGCACGTGCTGCTGTGCGCGCGGTACGAGTCGCACGACCACCGGCAGCGCGCCGCCTTCTGGGCGTCGTCGTTCGCGGCGGTCGAGCGCGGTCTGGCCGCCTCGCGCGGCGACGAGATCGTCCTGCTGCTGCCGGGCGAGCGGGCGGGCGACGCGGCGCGCCGGGTCGCCAAGGAGCTGGGCGCATCGCTCGGCCGCCCGGCGACCGTCGGCGCGGCGGGGCCGGTGCGGGGGCCGTCGAACATCGCGGCCGCGCACACCGAGGCGCGGCGCTGCGCGGACGCGCTGCTCGCCCTCGGCCGCCGCGGGGACGGCGCCGGCGCGTCCGAGCTGGGCTTCGTCGGCCTGCTCATCGGCGACGCGCGGGACGTCCCGGGGTTCCTCACCGGCACGATCGGGCCCGTCCTGGACTACGACGAGCGGCGCGGCACGGCGCTCGTGCAGACGCTGGACGCCTACTTCGGCACGGGCGGCAGCCTGTCCCGGACGGCCGAGCGCCTGCACATCCACGTCAACACCGTCAGCCAGCGCCTGGACCGCATCGCCCGCCTGCTGGGCGACGACTGGCAGTCGCCCGAACGCGCCCTGGAACTCCAACTGGCCCTCCGCCTGCACCGCCTCTCTCGTTGACTTGCGGCGAGTCGTCGTTATGCGCGGCCGCATAACGACGACTCGCCGCAAGTCAACGTGGTCAGACGGGGGTGGTGATCTTGGCGGGGGCCGGGTCGGGGCGGCGGTTCGCCGTGCGCTTCTTCAGGAGGGTGTGGGCGGTGCCCCAGACGCCGCGGCGGAACACCAGGACCACGACGATGAAGATCGCGCCGGTGATGATCCCGGTCTCCTGGAAGCCGGCCGTGGCGAGGTAGTCGTTCAGCTCCACGATCAGCGCGGCGCCGATCGCGCCGCCCCAGAGAGTGCCGATGCCGCCGAGGACGACCATCATCACGGCCTGCCCGGAGGTCGTCCAGTAGACGCCGTCCAGGGACGCGAAGCCGTGGCCGATGGCGAACAGTCCGCCGCCCAGCCCGGACAGTGCCGCGGACAGCACGAACGCCAGCAGCTTGTAGCGGTCGATGCTGTACCCCAGCGCGCGCGCACGCGCCGGGTTGTCGCGGATGGACACCAGTACGCGGCCGAACGGCGACCGGACGATCCGCCACGCGACGAACAGGCCCGCGAGGATGAACGGCAGTCCCGCGTAGTAGAAGAAGAACGGGTCGGACAGGTCGGCGCCGAAGAAGTCCCTCGGGATGCCCTGCAGGCCGTTCTCGCCGCCGGTGACGTCGCGCCACTGGTTGGCGACGAAGTACACCATCTGCGCGAACGCGAGGGTGACCATCGCGAAGTAGATGCCGCGCAGCCGGATGGACAGGTAGCCGATAGGGACGGCCAGCACGGCGGAGAACGCCGCGCCGCCCAGGATCGCGACCGGGAACGGCAGCCCGGAGTGCACGGCGATCAGGCCCGTCGCGTAGGCGGCGGACCCCCAGAACGCGGCATGGCCGAACGACAGCAGCCCGGTGAAGCCGAGCAGCAGGTCCACGGCCGCGGCGAACAGCGCCCAGCAGGCGATGTCCAGCGCGACCGGCGGGTAGACGAACCACGGCAGCACGAGCGCCGCGACGAGACCGGCGGCCAGCAGGACGGGCCGTCCGGCGAGCCTCGACAACACCATCACTGTGCCCCTTCGGTAATCACTGCGCCTCTTCAGTAATCACAGGTCCTCTTCAGTAATCACAAGGCCTCTTCGGTAATCACAGGGCCTCCTCGCGGCCGAACAGGCCGGCCGGGCGCCACAGCAGCACGGCCGCCATCAGGATGAACACCAGCGTCTGCGACAGCGACGGCACGTAGTAGTTGCCGAGCGCCGAGACGATCCCGACCGCGAACCCGGCGGCCACCGACCCGAACACCGACCCGAGCCCGCCGATCACCACCACGGCGAACACCGTGATGATCAGGTCCGAGCCCATCAGCGGGTTGACCGCCCGCATCGGCGCGGCCAGCACGCCGGCGAACCCGGCGAGCGCGACGCCGAACCCGAACACCGGCGTCACCCAGCGGGCGACGTCGATGCCGAGCGCGCGGGTCAGCTCGGGCCGCTCGGTCGCCGCCCGGACGATCATGCCGACGCGGGTGCGGGTCAGCACGACCCACACCGCCCCGCACACCACGACCGACACCGCCAGCACGAACACCTGGTAGGCGGGGTACTCGAACAGGCCGAGGTCGATGGAGCCGCCCAGCGCGGACGGGCGCGGGTACGGCTGCGACTGCACGCCGTACTCCCGCTTGACCAAGTCCTGCAGGATCAGCGCGAGCCCGAAGGTGAACAGGAAGTTGTAGAGCGGGTCGAGCGACGCCAAGCGGCGGATGAACAGCCGCTCCAGCACCGTCCCGGCCACGCCCAGCACGATCGGGACGAGCGGCAGCGCGACCCAGAAGTTCACGCCCCACGAGTCGAGCAGGACGTAGGAGCCGAACGCGCCGAGCATGTAGAACGCGCCGTGCGCGAAGTTGACCACGCCGAGCATCCCGAAGATGACCGACAGGCCGAGGGCGAGCAGGGCGTAGAACGCCCCGCCCACCAGGCCGTTGAACGCCTGTTGCAGCACGCCGGCCCCGCCTTACAGCTTGCAGGCGGGGTCGGGCTGCTGGAACGCCTGCGCCGCCGGGATCGTCTTGAGGATCTTCTCGTAGTCCCAGGGCTCCTTGACCTCGCTGGACGGCTTCACCTGCGCGATGTAGGCGTCGTGGAGGAGGAGGTGGTCCTGGGCGCGGATGGTGCCGGTCGAGGTGAACACGTCGTCGACCTTGTGGCCTTCGAGCTGCTTCACCACGCCGTCGGACTTGTCGGTGCCGCCGCGCTGCACCGCCTCCAGGTACTGCAGGGCCGCGGAGTAGTCGGCGGCGTGCACCGCCGTCGGGCGCTTGCCGGTCTTGGCCTGGAACTTGTCGGCCCAGGCGCGGTTGCCCTGGTTGGCGTTCCAGTACCAGAAGTCGGTGAAGCGCGTCCCGGCCAGGGCGTCCGGGCCGAGCGAGTGGATGTCGGTGATGAACATCAGGCCCGTGGCCAGGCCGACACCCTTGTCCCGCAGCTTGTACTCGTTGTACTGCTTCACCAGGTTGACGAGGTCGCCGCCCGCCTGCATGGCGCCGAGCACCTGCGGCTTGGGCTTGAGCCCGGGAGCCTTCAGCAGGAACGTGGAGAAGTTGTCGTTCGGGAACGGCGTCGGGTCGGACTTGACGACGGTGCCGCCGGTGTCCTTCACCGCCGCGGTGAACGTCTTCTGCATGTCCTGGCCGAACGCGTAGTCCGGGTAGACGATGTACCAGTTCTTCGAGCCGTCCTTGGTGACCTCGCTACCGGTCCCGTGGGCCAGCATGTAGCTGTTGTAGCCGTAGTGGAAGGTGTACTTGTTGCACTGCTTGCCTTCCAGCGCGGTGGACGCGGCGCCGACGTCGATGAACAGCTTCTTCTTGTTCTTGGCGACGGTCGCGACGGCGAGGGCCGCCGACGAGGTCGGCACGTCCACGATGAGGTCGGCCTTCTGCCGGTCGTACAGTTCCTGCGCCTTGGAGTTCGCCACGTCGGGCTTGTTCTGGTGGTCGGCGGAGACCACCTCGACCTTCTTCGCGACGGCCTTGCCGCCGTACTTGGCCTTGTAGTCGGCGACGGCCATCCTCACCGCCTCGACGGCGTTCTTGCCCGACAGGTCGGCGTAGACGCCGGACTGGTCGGTGAGGACGGCCAGCACGACCTTGCCGTCGCTGATCTTTCCCCCGCCCCCGCCGGGTCCGCCCGCGCAGCCGGCCAGCAGCGCTCCGGCGGTGGCGAGCGCCGCCGAACGTCGCACAAGTGTCATGGGGGTCTCCCTGCTGTTCCGAGGTGGTTCTTAGATTCCGAGGTATTCGAGGAGCTCGCCCTCGCGGGCGAGGACCTCGTCGTTGTCCAGCGACTCCACGACGCGGCCCTCCGCGAGCAGGTGGTGGCGGTCGGCCACGGTCGCGGCGAAGTGCACGTTCTGCTCGATGAGCAGGACCGTGACGCCGGCCGCCTTGACCTCGCGCAGGATGTCGCCGATCTGCTGGACGATCAGCGGCGACAGGCCCTCGGTGGGCTCGTCGCACAGCAGCAGCCGGGCGCCGGTGCGCAGCACCCGGGCGAGCGCGAGCATCTGCTGCTCGCCGCCCGACAGCTTCGTCCCGGGGAAGCGGCGCCGCTCCCGCAGCCGCGGGAACGTCTCGTACACCCGCTCCAGCGACCACGGTTCCGGGCCCATCGCCACAGGAAGGGTGAGGTTCTCCTCGACCGACAGCGTGGCGAAGATGCCGCGGTCGTCCGGAACGTAGCCGAGGCCGCGGCGGGCCCTCTTGTGCGGGCCGAGCGCGGTGATGTCCTCGTCCAGGAACCCGATCGTCCCCTTGGCGTCCTTGTGCAGGCCCATCAGGCAGCGCAGGAGGGTGGTCTTGCCCGCGCCGTTGCGCCCGACCAGGGTGACGATCTCGCCCTTGTCGACCCGCAGGGACACGTCCCGCAGCGCCTGCGCTTCGCCGTACCAGGCCGACAGTCCGTCAATGCGCAGCATTGGAGTCTCCGAGGTAGGCGGTGACGACGCGCGGGTCGCGGCGGATCTCGGCGTAGGGGCCCTCGACGAGCACCCGGCCCTGCTGGAGGACGGTGACGCGGTCGGCGAGGCTGGAGACGACGCTCATGTTGTGCTCCACCATCACGACGGTCAGCGATCCGCCGGCGGCCTCCCGGACCCGCCGGACGAGCTGGACGGTGCGCTCGACGTCCTCCATGCCCATCCCGGCTGTCGGCTCGTCCAGCAGCAGCACCTTCGGGTCCAGCGCGAGGGCCAGCGCCAGTTCCAGCGCGCGCTTGCGGCCGTAGGCGAGCGCGCCGGCGGGCGTCTCGCCGTGGCCGTCCAGACCGACCTGTTCGAGCAGCTCGGCGGCGCGGCCGGAGAAGCGGCCGAGCGCCTTGTCCGACCGCCAGAACCGCCAGCCGAGCCCGGTCCGGCCGGCCAGCGCCAGCTCGACGTGCTGGAGCGGGGTGAGCTCGGCGAACAGGCTGGTGATCTGGAACGACCGGGCCAGCCCGAGCCGCGCGACGTGCTCGGGCCGCCGGCCGGCGAGCTCGTGCGGGCCGAGCCGCACGCTGCCCTCCGTCGGCTTCAGGAACCCGGTGAGCAGGTTGAACAGCGTGGTCTTGCCCGCGCCGTTCGGCCCGACCAGCGCGTGCACCGAGCCCTCCGCGACGTCCAGGTCGACGCCGTCCACGGCCCGGAAGCCGCGGAACTCCCTCACCAGGCCGCGCGCCGCCAGAACCGGGGCCTCCGGGACGGGACCGGCCATGCGCCCTCCTCTCGTTCCTCAGTGGTCTTCGACGTGATCAGTGACCCGGACCACACCGGGCCGCCGTGACCGGGAACGCTAAATCCCGTCCGGAGGGCGGACCATGTGAGCCGCCCCCACATTCCGGTGGCCCGATAAGGGCGTGACCCACATCACATGCAGGTCACGGCGGTCGGCACATGCCGCCGCCCCCGGATATGTGGGCCGCGCACGTGGCCGCGCTCACGCCGGCTCACGACCATGACGGCACCCGTCCCCGCCCCGGGGACCGCCGAAGGAGCCGGAATGCCGAAAGTCCGCAGCCTCCTGACCACCGCCCTCCTGACCGGCACCGCGCTCGGTGCCGCGGTCCCGGCCCCGGCCCGGGCGCAGGCCCGGGACTGCGCCCCGCGCGCGACGGTCCCGGGCGCGCAGAAGCAGGTGGCGGCCTGCCTCAGCGACCTCACCACCGCGGGGACGGCCGCGTCCGGCCACACCGTCCCCGCCGACTGGGCGGGCCTGCAGTCCACCGCCACGAAGAACCCGGCGCACGTCCCGGGCGTCCAGATCGACGGCTACTTCCCGGACACCTCGACGTCCAACACGAACAACGGCTGGAACCACGACGCCCAGTTCGTCATCCGGCTACCGGAGCACTGGACGGGCGGCCTCGTCGTCGCCGGCTCGCCCGGCAACCGGCGCCAGTACGCCAACGACTTCACCATCTCCGACTGGGCGCTCGCCAAGGGCTACGCCTACGCCGCCACCGACAAGGGCAACAGCGGCACGGAGTTCTACCAGGACGGGAAGCGCCCCGGCGACGCGATGGTCGAATGGAACGACCGGCTCACCCAGCTCACCCGCGCCGCCAAGAAGACGGTGGCCCGCCACTACGGCCGCTCACCCCGCCGCACCTACGCCGCAGGCATTTCCAACGGCGGCTACCTCGTCCGCTGGCAGTTGGAGAACCATCCCGAGCTGTACGACGGCGGCATCGACGCCGAAGGCACGCTGTGGCGTACGGACGGGCCGAACCTGTTCACGTACCTGCCGTCGATCCTGCGCGCCTACCCGTCGTACGCGGCGACCGGCGACCCGTCCGCCCACAAGGCGCTCCTCGACGCCGGCCTCGCCCCCGGCTCGGAGTTCCTCTGGCCCTTCCACGACCAGGTCTACTGGAACCTCACCCAGACCATCTACCGCAAGGAGTTCGACCCGTCCTACACCGGTGACGAGGCGGACTACGACTACGCGGCGCGCCCGCGCTCCGTCCACGAGGCGGTCGCCCGCGTCGCCCTGACCGGCCGTATCCGCAAGCCGCTCATCACCCTGCAGGGCACCTACGACTCGCTCCTGCCGATCGGCACCGACTCCGACGTCTACGCCAAGATGGTCCGCGCGCGCGGCTCCGCGCTCTACCGCTACTACCGCGTAGAGGCCGCCAACCACGTCGACGGCCTCTACGACACCTATCCCGACAGGCTCCGTCCGCTGCTGCCCTGCATGCGCAGCGCGTTCACGGCCCTGGAGTCGTGGACGACGCGCCACCAGTCCCCGCCCGGAAGCGCCACGCTCCCCCGTCCGGCGACCGGCGACCTCGTCAACACGTGCTCGCTGGAAGCCTCGTCCTGAGGTCGTTCAGGCGCGGAAGTAGGGGCCGGTCAGGCGCCGCTAGTCCAGGTGAGGAGGGCCTCGGCCGGGAGGGTGTTGACCACCCGGTCGGCCGGGACGCCGCAGCGGGCCGCGCGCTCGCAGCCGAAGTGCTGCCAGTCGAGCTGGCCAGGAGCGTGCGCGTCGGAGTCGATCGAGAAGCGGCAGCCGGCCTCGACCGCGAGGCGCAGCAGCCGCTTGGGCGGGTCGAGGCGCTCCGGACGCGAGTTGATCTCCACGGCGACGTCGTAGGCCGCGCACGCGTCGAAGACGAGCGCGGCGTCGAACTCCGACTCGGGACGCAGCCCGCCGCGCTTCCCGCCCGCCTTGACGATCCGTCCGGTGCAGTGGCCGAGGACGTTCACGCGGGGGTTCGCGACGGCGGCGACCATGCGTTTCGTCATGGCGACGCGGTCCATGCGGAGCTTGGAGTGGACGCTCGCGACGACGACGTCCAGCCGGTCCAGCAGATCCGGGTCCTGGTCGAGGGCGCCGTCGTCGAGGATGTCGACCTCGATGCCGGTGAGGATCCGGAACGGCGCGAGCCGCTCGTTCAGCTCGGCGACGACGTCCAGCTGGCGGCGGAGGCGGTCGGCGGACAGGCCGTTCGCGACCTTCAGGCGGGGCGAGTGGTCGGTGAGCGCGAGGTACTCGTGGCCGAGCGAGCGGGCCGTCTCGGCCATCTCCTGGATCGGCGAACCGCCGTCCGACCAGTCGCTGTGGGTGTGCAGGTCGCCGCGCAGGGCCGAGCGCAGCGCGGCGGTCGCCCCGTCCAGCGGCTCGCCCTCGGTGGCCTCCAGCCGGCGCAGGTAGACGGGGGTCTCCCCGCGCAGCGCCTCCTCGATCACCAGGGCGGTGACCTTGCCGATCCCGGGCAGCTCCGTCAGCGTGCCCGCGCGCGCCCGCTCCCGCAGCTCGTCCGGGGACGCCGCCTCCACCAGATCGGCGGCCTTGCGGAACGCCCGGACGCGATAGGTCGGCTCATGCGCGCGCTCCAGCAGGAACGCGATGCGCCGCAGCGCTTCGACGGGCTCCACGCCCAGCACGCTACCCAGGTATGACGGCGGTGTCGCACCGCGGTGTCATCCGGGTCCGGTCGCGGTGTCTCTAGCCTGGGCACATGGCCGGGCAGAACACCGACGACGCGTCTTCGGCGCCGAACAGCCTGCTGAAGGGCGTCCTCGCCGCGGCCGTGACCGGCGAGGCCGATCCCGTGCCGCCGGACCGCCCGTGGCCGGCGCCGCTGCGCTGGACGCGGATCCTCGGGATCGGGCGGCTGCCGTACGGCCTGGTCGTCAACGTGGTCGGCATCGGCCTGACGATCGCGCTCGCCGCCGGGACGAACTCGCTGCTGGCCACCCCGCAGCCGGCGCGGCCGGGCGTGCACATCGAGGCGTTCGTACGGCTGGTGGTGTCGATCGCGGTCACGCTGCCGCTGGCGCTGCGCGACCGGCATCCGCTCGGGGCGTGGCGGCTGAGCTTCGTGGCGATGGCGATCATCCCGGCGGACCGGTGGCTGACCGTCCCCTACCTCCCGGCGGGGACGTTCGCCGCGATCGTGTGCCTCTACACGGTCGCGGTGCGGTGCTCGCGGGACATCACCATCGGGGTCGGCCTGCTCTCGCTGGCCGGGGTATGGATCAAGGACACCCAGACCGCGGGCGGCGCGACCGTCGTGCTGCTGCTCGCCCTGGTCGTCGGATACGCCCTCCGCCTGCGCAACACCGCGCGGACGCAGCTGGCCGAGCAGCGGCGCGAGCTGATCGAGCAGGAGAAGCGCCACCAGGCGGCGGAGGCGGTGCTGACCGAGCGCCAGCGGATCGCGCGGGAGCTGCACGACGTGGTGGCGCACCACATGTCGATGATCGCGATCCAGGCGGAGGCCGCGCCGTACAAGGTCGAGACCGTCCCCGACGAGACCCGCAGGGACCTGTCGGAGATCCGCGCGACGGCGCTGGACGCGCTGACCGAGATGCGGCGGATCCTCGGCGTGCTGCGCTCGGAGGACGGCGTCGAGACCGCGCCGCAGCCGAGCCTGGAGCGGCTGGACGAGCTGGTCGCGAACGCGCGCGGCGCCGGGCTGACCGTCTCGACGCGGCTCGCCGGCGACCTGGACGGGCTGCCGCCGGGCGTCGGGCTCACCGCGTACCGGATCCTCCAGGAGGCGCTGAGCAACGCGATGCGGCACGCGCCCGGATCGAGGGTGGAGGTCGCGGCGGTCCGGGAGGACGGCATACTGCGGCTCGGCGTCGTCAACGGCCCGCAGGGCGACGGCCACCTCCCGACCCCCTCCCCTGAGGGGACCGGCCACGGGCTGGTGGGGATGCGCGAGCGGGCGTCGATGCTGGGCGGCGACGTGTCCGCCCGGCCCACCCCGGACGGAGGTTTCGCCGTGAACGCCACCCTTCCGGTGAAGGCGCGGGCCGCGTCGTGACCGTGCGCGTGGTGATCGTCGACGACCAGGGCATGGTGCGCACCGGCTTCGGGGTGCTGCTGAACGCCCAGCCCGACATCGAGGTCGTCGGGGAGGCGGTGAACGGCGAGGAGGGGCTGCGCCGCGTCGCCGAGCTGCGGCCCGACGTCGTCCTGATGGACGTGCGGATGCCGGTGATGGACGGCCTGGAGGCCACCCGCCGGCTCCTCGGCGGGGACGGCGGCGCCGCGCCGAAGATCCTCATGCTGACCACGTTCGACCTGGACGACTACGTCTACGAGGCGCTGCGCGCCGGGGCCAGCGGGTTCCTGCTGAAGGACGCGTCGGCGGCTGAACTGGCGGACGCGGTGCGGATCGTGGCGGCGGGCGACGCGCTGCTGTCCCCGTCGATCACCCGGCGGCTGATCGCGGAGTTCTCCCGGCTGGGCGGGCCGCGGGCGCCGTCCCGCAAGCGGCTGGAGGACCTGACCGAGCGGGAGACCGAGGTGCTCGGCCTGGTGGCGCGGGGCCTGTCGAACGGGGAGATCGCGGCGAAGCTGGTCGTCGCGGAGCAGACCGTGAAGACGCACTTCGGGCGGGTCCTGATGAAGCTCGGGCTGCGCGACCGGCCGCAGGCGATCGTGTACGCCTACGAGGTCGGCCTGGTCCGGCCCGGCGACTGACGCCCGACGGCCGCCTCCTAAGTAGCGCGCGTAGTACCGGGGACCGACGCCGCAAGACCGCACCGCCGGTTGATCCGCGCTACGGCGTCCGGTTCCTAGCGTCCTGGTCAGTGCTTCACCCACTGACCAGGAAGGACCCCGATGAGCAGCGGTCACCCGGCTCCCGGCCGGCGCACCAGGGCGGTGGTGGCGGTCGCGGTGCTGGCGGTGGTCGCCTCGACGACCGCGGCGGCCGGGCGCGCCGAGGTGTACGCGGCGCCCGCCCCGCTTCCCGCCCTGTCGGCCGCGGCGCTGAACGCCCGGTACCAGGCGGTGGACGCGGAGATCGTCCGGGCGCGGGCGACGGCGCTGCGGGTCCGCGACCGCGACCGGGCGCGGGCCCTGTCGGCGTTCCTGGCGCCCGGCCGCCGGTTCCTGGCGTTCGACGCGCGCGGCCGCGGCCAGGCCGTCGAGATCCTCGGCGACCTGGCGGCCGCCGACCGGATCGCGGTCGTGGTGCCGGGCGCCGACACCGCGCTCACCACCTTCGACTCGCCGAAGTTCGTCGGCGGCGGCAGCCGCGCCCTGTACCGGCAGGCCCGCGCGGACGCCCCGGGCGAGCGGATCGCCGTGATCGCCTGGCTCGGCTACCAGGCGCCGCGGACGCTGAGCCCCGACGTGCTGACCAGCGGCCGCGCCGCCGCCGGCGCCCGCGCGCTCGGCCGGTTCCTCACCGGCGACCACCAGGTCAACGGGCGCGCCCGGATCGCCCTGCTCTGCCACAGCTACGGGTCGGTGGTCTGCGGGAAGGCCGCCCGGCGTCCGGCGGCGGCGCCGGTCGACGAGATCGCGCTGTTCGGCAGCCCCGGCGTCACCGCGCGCCGGGCGTCCGACCTCGGCGCCTCCGCCCGCGTCTGGGCGGGCCGGGCCGACGGCGACTGGATGGAGTACGTGCCGAACGTCCGCTTCGCCGGGATCGGCTTCGGCGCGGACCCGGCCTCCCCCGGATTCGGCGCGCGGCGCTTCGACGCCGGGACCGGCCCGCACAGCGCCTACTTGAAGCCCGGCACGGTCGCGCTCCGCAATCTCGCGCTGATCGCGCTCGGCCGCGACGCGCAGGTCACCCGCGCCTGACCCGGCCCCGCCCCTCGGGCGCCACGCCCGGTCGGCCGCCGGCCCGAACCCGGCCCCGCACCCGCGCATCTCACCAGGGACCTCCCGATCACGGGAGCCCGGCCGGGAACCGCCGGCGCCCCCGGATGGTAGAAAGAGCGAAGATGCCGCCGCCACGCAAGACGACCTCGGGGGGCGCCCGACGGCTACGACGGGCGCTGGCCTGCGCCGTCTCCATCTCGGCCCTCATGCTCACCACCGCGGGGACCGGGCACGCCGACCCCTACGCGCCGCCCGCCTCCGTCCCCTCGCTGGCGCCGTCGACGCTGGACGTCCGCTACGCCGCCGAGCACCGCTCGATCGAGAGAGCACTGCGGACGGCCAGGAACGTCGGCGACCAGGGCCGGGCCCGCGCGCTCAGCGCGTTCCTCGACCCGGGACGCCGGTTCCTGTACTTCGACCCGCGCGGCGGCGGACGGGCCGTCGAGGTCGTCGGCGATCTCGCGCACGCGCGGCGCGTCGCGGTGCTGGTGCCGGGCGCCGACACCACGCTGACGGCGTTCGACACGCGGGGCGGCAAGCCCTGGTCGACGCCGGGCGGCGGGGCGCGGGCCGTCCAGGCCGAGGCCCGCTCGCTCGCCGCCGACCCCGGGCTGGCCGTCGTGGCGTGGCTCGGATACGCCGCGCCCAAGACCTTCAGCGGCGACGTCCTGACCGGCCGGCGCGCCGACGAGGGCGCGCACAAGCTGCTGGACTTCCTGACCGCCATGCGCCGGGTGAACCCCCGCGCAGGCGTCGCGCTGCTCTGCCACAGCTACGGCTCGGTCGTGTGCGGGCGCGCCGCGCTCGACGACCACGGCACCGGCGGCGCGGCCGCCGCGTGGCGGCAGGTCACCGACATCGCCCTGTTCGGCAGCCCCGGCACGACCGCCTGGAAGGCCGCCGACCTGAGCCGCACCGCCCGCGTCTGGGCGGGGCGCGGCGCGACCGACTGGATGGAGGACGTCCCGCACGTCCGCATCCTCGGCCTCGGGCTCGGGCCCGATCCGGTCTCCCGCGGCTTCGGCGCCCGGGTGTTCGCCGCGGGCTCCGGCGGCCACAGCGACTACCTGCGGCCGGACTCGCTCGCGCTGCGCGACCTCACCGGGATCGCCCTCGGCGACGCCGCCTCCGTCGTCCGCGGCTGACCGGAGAGTCCGAAAGGCCACTCCCCCGGGTGAGTCCTGAGCCCGATCGCCCACGCGAGGACGGATCATCTCCGGTTCGGTGGCACTCTGGGGAGGTGGACACCGCAAGCGAGGCCGAGATCCGCGAGCAGACCACCCAGCGCCTGGAGAAGGCGATGGGCACATTCGGCACCGCGGCGCTGAGCAGCATGGAGGAGCAGCTCCCCTGGTTCCGGCGGATGCCGCCGGACCAGCGCTCCTGGATCGGGCTGGTCGCGCAGGCGGGCATCGCCGCGTTCGTCGAGTGGTTCAAGAGCAACGAGCGGACCCGGCCCGCCATCGCCGGCGAGGTGTTCGGCACCGCGCCCCGCGAGCTGCTGCGCTCCATCAAGCTGCACCACACCATCGACATGATCCGGGTGATCATCGACGTGGTGGAGACCCGGCTGGACGAGCTGGCCGCGCCCGGCGGCGAGACCCAGCTCCGCGAGGCCATCCTGCGCTACACCCGGGACGTGGCGTTCGGCGCCGCGCAGGTGTACGCGCGCGCCGCCGAGACCCGCGCCGCCTGGGACGCCCGGCTGGAGGCCCTCGTCGTCAACGCGGTGCTGCGCGGCGAGGTCGACGACGGCATGCACTCCTGGGCCGCGGCGCTCGGCTGGACGTCCAAGCCCGTCACGGTGATCGCCGGGTACACCCCCGAGGACGAGGAGCCCGAGGTCACCATCGACCAGATGCAGCTCGCGGCCCGGCGCGCCCGCGCCGACGTGCTGGCCGGCGTGCACGGGCACCGGGTCATCGTGATCGTCGGCGGGGACGCCGACCCGATGGAGGCGGCCCGCCCGGTCGCCGCCAAGTGCGGCCCCGGCCCCGTCGTCGTCGGTCCGCAGGTCAGCGACCTGTACGACTCCACCAAGTCCGCGCAGGCCGCGGTCGCCGGGCTGCGCGCCGCCGCCGGCTGGCCCGACGCGCCGCGCCCCGTCCAGGCCACCGAGCTGCTGCCCGAGCGGGCCCTCGACGGCGACGGCGAGGCGCGCCGGTACCTGGTGGAGGGCGTCTACAACCCGATGCTCGCCGCCGGCGCCCCGCTGCTGGACACCCTCGCCACGTACCTGGAGCAGGGGTCGTCGCTGGAGGCGACCGCCCGGCTGCTGTTCGTGCACCCCAACACCGTCCGCTACCGGCTGCGCCGCGTCACCGAGCTGACCGGCCTCGCGCCCACGGACGGGCGCAACGCGTTCACGCTCCGCATCGCCCTGGTCCTGGGCCGCTTCGCCGCCCGCCCGCCCCGGGCATAGCGGCTTGTAGGGGTCGTACAAAGGGGTACGGAGAAAGTTCGTTGCGATCGGCATCGAGAGCGGACCCGCGTTCGCGGGAGGCTGGTCGTTGTGATCCTCCTCGCATCGCCCGGCCAGGGCGCCCAGACCCCCGGCTTCTTGCAGCCATGGCTAGAGATACCCGGAGTCGCCGACCGCCTGGCCTGGTGGTCGGCCGTCACCGGGCTGGACCTGGTCCGGTACGGGACGACCGCCGACGCCGAGGAGATCCGTGACACCGCGGTGGCGCAGCCGCTGCTGGTCGCCGCCGCGCTCGCCGCGTACGAGGTGCTCTACGAGGACGCCGTTCCCGGCGCCGTCGCGGGGCACAGCGTCGGCGAGCTGGCGGCCGGCGCGATCGCCGGGGTGCTGACCCCCGAGGCCGCGCTGGTCCTCGTGCGGGAGCGGGGCCGCGCGCTCGCCGAGCCCGCCGCCGTCACCGAGACCGGCATGACGGCCGTGCTCGGCGGCGACGCCGACGAGGTGCTCGCCTCGATCGACAAGCACGGGCTCACCCCCGCGAACGTCAACGGCGCCGGCCAGGTCGTCGCCGCCGGGACGATGGAGCAGCTCGCGCGGTTCGCCGACGAGCCGCCCGCGAAGGCGCGGCTGCGGCCGCTGTCGGTCGCCGGCGCCTTCCACACCGGCCACATGGCCCCCGCCGTCGACACCCTCCGCCGCCTCGCGCCCGGCGCCCCCGTCGCCGACCCCCGCACGAAGCTGCTGCAGAACCGCGACGGCGCCGTCGTCGCGTCCGGCCGCGACTTCGTGGCGCGGCTGGTCGAGCAGGTCAGCGCCCCGGTCCGGTGGGACGCGTGCATGGCGACGATGCGCGAGATCGGCGTCACCGGGATCATCGAGCTGCCGCCGGCCGGGACCCTGGCCGGGCTGGCCCGGCGCGAGCTGAAGGGCGTGGAGCTGGTGGCCCTCAAGACCCCCGCGGACCTCGACAAGGCCCGCGAGCTGATCAAGGCGGACGCGGCATGACCGGGCTGCGCATCCCCGAGGCGGCCCCCGGCGCCCGCATCCTGGCGTTCGGCGACTACCGGCCGGCCCGGATCGTCACCAACGACGAGCTCTCCGAGACCGTCGACACCAACGACGAGTGGATCCGCAGCCGGGTCGGCATCCAGGAGCGGCGGATCGCCGGCGACGACGAGGGCATCGTCGAGCTCGGCGTGCACGCCGGCGGCAAGGCCCTCGCCAACAGCGGCCTCGACCCGTCCGACATCGACCTGGTGATCCTCGCGACCTGCTCGGCGGAGTCGCCGATGCCCGGCCACGCGCCGCAGGTCGCGCACCGGCTCGGCATCGACGCGCCCGGCGCCTTCGACCTGAACGCCGCCTGCGCCGGCTTCTGCTACGCGCTCGGCACCGCCAGCGCCGCCGTCCGCGCCGGCAGCGCCCGCAACGTGCTGGTGATCGGGTCCGAGAAGATGTCCCAGTGGATCGACTGGACCGACCGCTCCACCAGCATCATCTTCGCCGACGGGGCGGGCGCGGCGGTCGTCGCCGGCAGCGAGTCCCCCGGCATCGGCCCGGTCGTGTGGGGCAGCGCCGGCGACAAGTACGACAAGATCATCATCGACGACCGGCACTCGTTCATCCGGCAGGAGGGCCAGGCGGTGTTCCGCTGGGCCACCACCGCCATCGCGCCGGTCGCGGTGGAGGCGTGCGAGCGCGCCGGGATCGCCCCCGGCGACCTGGCCGCCGTCGTCCCGCACCAGGCCAACCTCAGGATCATCGAGGCGATCGCCCGCAGGATGAAGGCCACCAACGCGGTGGTGGCCGACGACATCGTGCAGTCCGGCAACACCTCGGGGGCCTCCATCCCGCTGGCCCTCTCCCGCATGATCGAACGCGGCGACGTACCGTCCGGCGCCCCCGCCCTCCTGGTGGGGTTCGGCGCCGGTCTGTCCTACGCTGCCCAAGTCATCCAGATCCCGTAGGCCGTCACGCCTGCTCGCAGGCTCTGGACCAACCCCATCGAAGGAGAAAGCAGAACCATGGCAGTCGCCACCGAACAGCAGATCCTGGACGGCCTCGCCGAGATCATCGACGACATCGTCGGCATCGACAAGTCCGAGGTCACCCCGGAGAAGAACTTCATCGACGACCTCGACATCGACTCGCTGTCGATGGTGGAGATCGCGGTGGCCGCGCAGGACCAGTTCCACGTCGAGATCCCCGACGACGAGCTGCGCAACCTGAAGAGCGTCCAGGACGTCATCAACTTCGTCCAGAAGCTCCAGAACTAGTCCAGACGGTGGCCGGGCGTGCGCGACGCGCCCGGTCGCAGGGAGGGCGCGCCGCCGCGCCGTCCGCGGGCCCCGGCACGGGGCCGCCGGGCGGTCCGGGCCGGGCGCGCCCTGCCTCCACTCCCCCTCCAGTCCGCAAGGAGCACCTGCCATGAGCAAGAGCCAGACCAGAGTCGTGGTGACCGGTCTCGGTGCAACGACCCCACTCGGCGGAGACCTGCCGTCGAGCTGGTCCGCCCTGCTCGCCGGAGAGTCCGGGGTCCGCAGCCTGGACTGGGAGGGCGTCGAGGATCTGCCGGTCCGTTTCGCCGCCACGCTGAAGGTGGACCCGGCCGAGGTGATGCCGAAGCAGTCGCTGCGCCGGCTCGACCGCAGCCAGGCGATCGCGCTGATCGCGGCGCGCGAGGCGTGGACCCACGCCGGTTTCGCGCCGGCGAAGAGCAACAAGACCATGCGCAACGAGGAGCCCGCGGGCGTCCAAGGCGGCTTCGTCGTCGACGGCGACCGGCTCGGCGTCGTGGTCTCCAGCGGCATCGGCGGCCTGCACACCGCGCTGAACAGCTACGACGTGTTCCGCGAGCAGGGCTGGTCGCGGGTGTCGCCGTTCACCGTCCCGATGCTGATGCCGAACGGCGCGTCCGGGCACGTCGGCATCGAGTTCGGCGCCACCGCCGGCTCGCACGCCCTGGTCAGCGCGTGCGCGTCCAGCGGCGAGGCCGTCGGCTACGCCATCGACATGATCCGCGCGGGCCGCGCCGACGTCGTGATCTGCGGCGGCACCGAGTCGTGCATCCACCCGCTGCAGATGGCCTCGTTCGGCCGCATGCGCGCGATGTCGACCCGCAACGAGGAGCCGGCGCGCGCGTCCCGTCCCTACGACAAGAACCGCGACGGGTTCGTGCTCGGCGAGGGCGCCGCCATGATCATCCTGGAGTCGGAGGAGCACGCCCGCGCCCGCGGCGCCCGCGTGCACGGCATCGCCGCCGGCTGCGGGTACTCCAACGACGCCTACGACATCGTGCTGCCCGACCCGAGCGGCGGCGGGCAGGCCAAGGCGATGCAGCGGGCCCTCGACGACGCGGGCCTGCGGCCCGAGGACGTCGTGCACATCAACGCGCACGCCACCTCGACCCCGTCCGGCGACGTGGCCGAGCTCAACTCCATCAAGGCGGGCCTCGGCGACGAGGCCGCCTCGAAGGTCGTCATCACCGCGACCAAGTCGATGACCGGGCACCTGCTCGGCGGCGCCGGCGCGCTGGAGTCGGCGTTCACGATCCTCGCGCTGCGCGACGGCCTGGTCCCGGCCGTCGCCAACCTGGAGGACCTCGACGACGACGTCGAGCTGGACATCGTGCGAGGCGAGCCGCGCAAGCTCGCCGACGGCCCCGCCGCGGCGCTCAACAACTCCTTCGGCTTCGGCGGCCACAACGTGTCGGTCGCCTTCCAGCGCGCCGTGTGAGACCTCCGCGCGGTCGATGACCGCGCACGGAACAGCCCGGCAAGTCCGACTCGCCGGGCCGTTCCGTCTTTCCGCCCGTTCAGGTCCAGGCGACGACCCCCAGCCGTCACGCGAGCGCGTTAACTGACCGGTGGGGCGACGCCGAAGGCGAGCCCCACCGGGAAGCTCGCGAAGCGAGGCCGCGCTCGCCCAAGCACGGTCAAGGGCCGAGCCGCTAGGCGAGGCCCTTGGGCCGGGGTTGCAATTAGACAGCAGCGTGCAGCCAGCGGACCGGGGCTCCGTCTCCGGCCCGCCGGAAGGGCTCCAGCTCGTTGTCCCACGGCGTGCCGAGGAGCCGCTCGAGCTCGTGCTCCAGCGACGCCTTGCCGACGGCGGCGTTGGCCATGACCGAGCGCAGCCGGTCCTCGGGCACCATGATGTCGCCGTTGGCGCCGATGACGCCGCTGAACACCCCGAGGGACGGGGTGAAGCTGTAGCGGACGCCGTCGCTGCCCGGCGTGGGGTCTTCGGTGGCCTCGAACCGCACCAGTTTCCAGTTGCGCAGGGCCGAGGTGATCCCCGCGGCGGTGCCCGGCCTGCCCTCCCAATGAAGCTCGGCGCGCAGCGTCCCCGGCGCGGCCGCCTGATCAGCCCACTCAAGGGAAACGGGCACGCCGAGAACACCTGCGGCGGCCCACTCGATGTGCGGGCTCAGCGCAGGTGGCGCGGAGTGGACGTAGAAAACGCCACGTGCGGTCACCGGACCTCCTGGATCTGTACCGAGGCTCGTCTTCCCCTACGGCCTCGTACGTCCCAAGACGGCGTCCGCGTCCCTCATTGTGCATCATCGGCCCCGGTCGCACCACCGTGAGTTCACCGTTTGCCGGACCCTTGACCACGGGATGCACACCGTTCACCGACTTCGGCCGCCAAGCGTAGGCCCTCGTCCCGCCGCCCGCCCGGGTTTCCGAACGTTCCGCAGTCACTCATGGTTCCCGTTCGGGCACGATAAGTGCCCGGAGGTGCTGCAGGGGAGGCGGGGATCGATGTTCGACCAGGAGGCGCGGCTGGAACGGCTGCTGGACCGGCACCGGGACGCGATGGTCGTGGAGCCGGTGCCGGGGCGGCGGACGCTGGTACGGCGCGACCAGATCCTCGTTTCCGGGCAGGACGCGGGCACCGCGCAGGATCTGGTGCGGCGCTGGTGCGACGCGCGGCGGGACGAGCCGGGCGCGACCCGGCTGCTGCTTAGGCCGTCGGCGAAGGTGGACGTCTGCGAGCTGTCCGCACAGCTGTCGGGGGGTGGCCGCCATCGGACGCTGAGCGTCTCGCCGAACCATCTCGTGCACGGCCAGCCGATGTGGTGGAGCGGGCCGGCCGACCGGCCGCGCCCGGCGGCGCCGCTGCCCGCCCCGGCCGCGGCATGCGCGCGGCGGGACGTGACCGTCGCGGTCCTGGACACGGGCCTGGCGCCGCACCCGTGGTGGGAGGACGCCGCGTGGTTCCGCGAGCAGCGCGACGAGGTCGCGGAGGTGCTCGACGCGGACCTCGACCTCGAACTGGACGCCCAGGCGGGACATGGCACGTTCATCGCGGGCGTGGTGCTGCGGCACGCGCCGACGACGGCGCTGCGGGCGCTGCGGGTCATCGGCGGGGACGGCGTCGGCGACGAACTGGCCGTCGTCCGGGCGCTGACGTGGCTCGCGGGCTGGGGGCGGGCCGACGTGGTGAACATCTCGCTCGGCTGCCACACCTTCGACGACCGCCCGTCCCCGGTGCTGGCGAGGGCGGTCGCCGCGCTCGGCCGCCGGACGGTCGTGGTGGCGTGCGCCGGGAACACCGCGAGCGAGCGCCCGTTCTGGCCCGCCGCGATGAAGCCGGTCATCGGGGTCGCGGCGCTCGACGGGGACGACCGGGCCTGGTTCTCCAACTACGGCTGGTGGGTGGACGCCTGCGCGCCGGGCGTGGACGTCGCGAGCACGCACGTGTGGTTCGACGGCCCGCGCCCGCCCTCGGGCGACGGCGATCCGGACCGGTTCGAGGGGTACGCGACGTGGAGCGGGACGTCGTTCGCCGCGCCCGCCGTCACGGGGCGGATCGCGGGCCTCGCGGCGACGGAGGGGCTGGACGCGCCGTCCGCGGCCGACCGGGTCCTCGACCCGGCACACGGGGTTACCCTTCCGGACCTCGGTGTAATCATCAGTTCTTGAACACGGTCCGATGGCGAAGCGGTAACCGTGCACGCTGTGTCGTCAATTCTCAACTTAGAGTTATCCGCCGAAGTGGAGAATGACCGGCGGGAGATCCCTTGGTGGCTGTGCAGGACGACGATGCGGGCGAGCTGGTGGCGAGGGCTCGGGACGGTGACGGCGCCGCGTGGACGCGGCTGGTCGAGCGGTACAGCGGGCTGCTGTGGTCGATCGCCCGCTCGCACGGGCTGGACGACGCGGACGCGGGCGACGTGGTGCAGACCTCGTGGCTGCGGCTGGTGGAACGGATCGGCGCGCTCGACGATCCGGCCGCGACGGGATGCTGGCTGGCGACGACGGCGCGCAACGAGTGCCTGCGGCTGGTGCGGCGGCGGGCCCGCGAGCTGCCGCCGGCGGCGCTCGTGACGCACGGCGGCCTCGGTCTGAGCGGCGTGCCCGGGACGTATCGCGGGTCCGGGCCGGACGAGGTCGCCGTGGTGCGGGACCGGGTGGGGCGGGTCGGCGCCGCGCTCGACGCGCTCCCCCGTCGCTGCCGGACCCTGCTGCGCCTGTTCGCGCAGGCGGCCAGCTACGCCGAGCTGGCGGCGGCGCTGGGGATCCCCGTCGGCAGCGTCGGCCCGACCCGGGCGCGGTGCCTGTCGGCGCTGCGGAGGCTCGTCCCGTGAACGACGAAGAGCTGATGGCCGGGACGCGGGCCGCGTTCGACGCGCTCGACCCGGTGCCGGAGGGGGTGCTGGCGGCGGCGCGGTCGGCGCTCGGATGGCGGACGCCGTCCGCCGCGCTGGCGGAACTGCGCGAGGACCTCGGCGGCCGTCCGGCGGCGGGAGTGCGCGGCGCGGCGGGGCGGTCGCTGACGTTCGCCTGCCCCGGGTCGACGGTGGAGATCGAGGTGGCCGGGGACGGCCGGCACCGCGAGATCACCGGGCGGCTCGTCCCGCCGGCGGGCGCCGACATCGTCGTCCGGCATCCGGGCCTTCCGCCGGACCGGCCGGTCGCGCGCACCGGGGCGACCGGGCTGTTCTGCCTCCCGGACGTGCCGGAGGGCCTGGTCAGCCTGCTGTTCCGGCTGCCGGACGGCACGTCGGTCGTCACGAGCTGGATCCGCGTATGAGCGAGGAGGACGAGCGGGCGCTGCTGTGGCTGGCGGCGACCGACCCGGCGACGGCGCATGCCCGCGCGCTGACGCTGCTGCGGGGAGGCGACGACATCCTCGCCCTGCGGATCGCGGGCCTGGCGGCCAAGGAGCTGGGGCGCCTGGACGAGGGGCTCGCGTTCCTGCACCGCGCGCTCGACCTCGCGACCGGACGCGAGACGGCGGGCGCCGCGTTGGAGGACGCGGATTGGCCGCTGTTCGAGGCGGATCCGTGGACGGGCGACGCGCGTCCCGATCCCTATGCCGCCGCGAAGGTCCGGATGAATCTGGTCGGGCTGTTGACGGCCCGCGGGGACCTCACCGGTGCGCTCACCCACGCTGAGGAGGCGGAAACCGTCCTGCAGGGTCCGGACGCGGACCGGCTCGCCGCCAACAAGGCCTGCGCGCTGGCGCGGGCCGGACGCGTCGCCGAGGCGCACGACGTCGCGGAGCGGGCGCTCGCTGAGCTGCGGCGGGGGCACGACCCGGCGGCGCTCAACGGGCTGCTGGGCAACATCGGGCTCGCGCGGGCGATGCACGGCGACTTCGACGGCGCGGAGAAGGCCCTCGCCGAGGCCGTGGCGGTCGGCGAAGCCGCCGGGCTACGGCACCAGACGGCGATGGCCAGGGGCAACCTGGCGTTCGCGGTGTCGCGGCGCGGGGACGTTCCGCGCGCGCTTGGGCTCTATGCGGAGGCCGAGCCCCACCTGGCCGGGGAGCGCCTCGCGCAGTGCCGGCTCGACCAGGCGGAGACCCTGATCGCGGCGGGCCTGCCCAGAGAGGCGCGGCCCCTTCTCGACGCGGCGCTCGACGCGGCGAGGACCCACGGCTACCGGTGCGACGTGGCGGACGCCCTGCTGCTGCGCGCGCACGCGGAACTGGCGGACGGCGATCCCGAGCGCGCCACCGGGACCGCCGTGGAGGCGCGGGACGCCTTCGCCGCGCAGGAGCGCGCCGGATGGATCGCGCTCGCCGACCACGTGCTGATCAAGGCGCGGTGGGCGACGGGCGAGCGGTCCGAGGCGCTGCTGGCGAACGCCGCGGAGGCGGGCGACCGGCTCGGCGACGGAGGCTGGGCGGGCGCCGCCGCCGAGGCCCTGATCATCGCCGCGCGGACGGCGATGGCGCTCGGCAGGCCGTCCGGTCACCTGCTGCCGCGCGCCGCCGGTGCGGAGGCCCCCGCCGCGGTCCGGATCGCCGGTCTGCACGCCACCGCGCTGGAACGCCGGTCGCGCGGTGATGTGCGGGGCGCGCTCGACGCCGTCCGGGACGGGCTGGAGGCGGCCGGGCGGCACGCCGAGGTGCTCGGCGCCCTGGACCTGCGGGCCCGCGCGGCGGGGCTCGCGGGCGAGCTGGCCCGGCTCGGCCTGGGCCTCGCCCGGTCGGCGCGGGAGCTGCTGGCGCTGGAAGAGCGGCGGCGGGCCATCGCCCGTCCGGGGCGGCTGCGCCCGCCCGCCGATTCCGAGCGGGCCGCGGCGCTGGCCGCGCTGCGGGCACTCAGCGTCGCGCACACCTGCGACACCGCGCGCGGCGGCGTCCCGTCCGTGCTGGCCGCCGATCTCGCGGCCTTGGAGGCGAAGGTCAGCGCGCACACGCGGCGCCGTCCGGGCGGCCCGTCCTCCTCGGACGCCCCGGCGGTCACCGAGATCGCCGCCGCCCTCGGCGAGCGCGCCCTGGTGGAGATGATCGCGGTGGGCGGGGAGCTGCACGCGGTGACCGTCGCGGGCGGCCGGATCCGCCGGCGCCGGCTCGGTGACCTCGGCGGCGCGGTCCGCGAGACCGGGCTGCTCCGCTTCGCGCTGCGGCGGCTCGCGGGCGCGGACGACCCCGCATCGCTCGCCGCCGCCGCCGAGTCCGCCGGGCGCCTCGACCGGCTCCTGCTCGCACCGCTGCGCGCCGTCATCGGCGACCGCGACCTGGTGATCGCCCCGACGGGTCCGCTGCACGGACTCCCCTGGGCGGTGCTCCCGTCGCTGGCCGGCCGCCCGTTCGCGGTCGTGCCGTCGGCCGCCGCGTGGCTGCGTGCCCGTTCGGCCCCTCCGTGCGGAGGACGCACCGTCCTGGTGGCGGGCCCCGGCCTGGCGCACGCCGGACGCGAGATCACCGCACTGCGCGGCGTCCACCCCGGCGCGGCCGTCCTGGACGGGCCGGACGCGCGCGCCGAACCCGTCCGCAACGCGCTGGACGGCGCCGCGCTCGCCCACATCGCCGCGCACGGCGAGTTCCGCGAGGGGAACGCGCTGTTCTCGCGGCTGCGGCTCGCCGACGGGCCGCTGCTCGTCCACGACCTGGACGGGCTGGCCGCGCCGCCCCGCGTGGTGGTGCTGTCGGCGTGCGACATCGGCCGCGCCGACGAGGGCGACGCCGTCGTCGGGATGGCGGGCGTGCTGCTCGCGCTGGGCGCCGCCACGGTGATCGCCAGCGTCACGCCCGTCCGCGATGCCACGACGCCGGACTTCATGTCGGCGTTCCACGCCGGACTGGCGGCGGGAGGGTCCCCGGCCCGCGCGCTCGCCGAGGCGCCGCGCTCGACCGGTGTGGCGGGCTTCCTCTGCTTCGGCTCCGGATGACGGGCGCCCGTGGCCGGCCCCGCCGGCCACGGGAACGCAGGCGAGTGGTCAGGAATCCCCGGTCGCGACGGGCCGGACGGCGTCGGCGACCCAGTTCGACCAGGACCCGACGTAAAGGGCGGCGGGGATGCCCGCGAGGTTGAGCGCCAGGATCTCGTGCGCGGCCGTGACGCCGGAACCGCAGTAGGCGCCGACATCCAGCGCGTCGGTGGCGCCGAGCTGCGCGAACCGCTCGCGCAGCAGCTCGGGCGGCAGGAACCGGCCGTCCACCCCGACGTTCCCGGACGTCGGGGCGTTGCGCGCCCCGGGGATGTGCCCGGCGACGGGGTCGACGGGCTCGTTCTCGCCGCGGTAGCGCTCGGCCGCGCGGGCGTCCAGCAGCACCCCCTCCGTCGCCAGCGCCCCGGCCCCCTCGGCGTCCAGCACGGGCAGCCGGCCGGGGCGGGCGAAGAAGTCGCCCGGCTTGACGTCCGGCTCCTCGGTGGTGACCGCGCGGCCCGCCTCCGTCCAGGCCCGGTACCCGCCGTTCAGCACGCGGACCCGGTCGTGGCCGAAGTAGCGCAGCGACCACCAGACGCGCGCGGCGGAGGTGGAGTCGGCGTCGTCGTAGACCACGACGAGCCGGTTCCCCGACACCCCGGCCCGGCGCATCGCGGCCTCGAAGTCACCGGACGCGGGCAGCGGGTGCCGTCCGGCGGGACCCGGCGGCCCGGCCACGTCGCGGTCCAGGTCGACGAACACGGCCCCGGGGAGATGGCCCTTGCGGTAGGAGTCGATTCCCGGCGGCCCCGCCAGATGCCAACGCACGTCCAGCAGGACCAGGGGGGTCTGCTGCCGGAGCAGCCGGTCCAGCGCGGGCACTTCGATGAGAGGGTGCACATCGCCAGTTTGACCGTCATCCTCCGGATTAGGGAGGGGCGCGGCGCGGTTCGTCACGATCCGCAGCCTACGCACGACAGGCCGCCCGACACGCCGGGGCGCGCTGCTGCCGGTGACCTGCCCCCGGTCAAGGGCGGGTCACCGACAGCAGCGGGACGATCTGCTCCGCGGCGACGAGCGAGCCGTGCATGCCGATCATGCGGTTCAGCCACGGCTCCCGCTCGGACGCCACGATCGCCAGGTCCCCGTGCGGAACCGCGATCACGTCGCCGATCCGCTCCGCCATCCCGGCAGCGAGGGGGCCGAACCAGCCGTCCGCCACCGCCTCCTCGCGCGGCACCACCCACGCCCGGTCGCCGACCGTCGCGGTCCACGCCGCGAGGACGTCGGCGTGGGCGCCCGGCTCGCTGTAGACGTACCGGCAGCGCGCGTCGCCGCCGAGCAGCGCCACTCCCTCACCCAGCTCGGGAACGGTGTCGGCGTCGACGCGCTCGGCCGGATCCACCATGCCGTGATCGGCGGTGACGTACAACGCGGCGCCCGCGGGCAGGACCGACGCGAGCTCCTGCACGAGGTAGTCGACGAAGCGCAGCTGGTGGCGCCACTCGGGCGAGCCCGTCCCGAACGTGTGCCCGGTCGAGTCGAGGTCCGGGTGGTACACCGTCACCAGGGACCGGTCGCCGCGCCGCAGCGCCCGCTCGGCCCGCCCGACGAGCTGCCCCAGACCGTCCGCGGCCAGGTAGTCGGCGCCGCGGGCCGTGGCGCGGCTGAGCGGCGAGTCCCGGTACCGGCCGAGGGCCACGTAGGCGGCCTCGACGCCGTCCGCCGCGGCCCGCTCGTAGATCGTCGGCGCGGGCTGGAAGCAGGCCGGGTCGACGTCGTCGTCCTGCCAGCGCAGGCAGTTGAGCAGCCGTCCCGTGCCCGGGATCGCGACCTGCAGGCCGAGCAGCCCGTGCCCGCCGGGCGGCAGCCCGGTGCCGAGCGACCCGAGGCTGGTGACGGTCGTCGCGGGGAACCCCGCGGAGATCGGCCCGCCGCCCATCGCGGTCAGGTACGGCGCCTCGTCCGGATGGGCGCGCAGCTGCTCCCAGCCGAGCCCGTCGACCAGCAGGACGCAGGCGCGCGGCAGCGCGGGCAGGCCGAGCACGTTCGGCGCGCCCGGGACGCCCATCGCCGCCAGCACCGACACCGGGACGTCGGCGAGCGCGCCGGCCCCGTACCGGGGGACGGGCGGCGCCGGCCCCCCGCTCAACGGACGCTCACCCGGCGGTCGCCGCCGACAGCTCCTCGGCGAAGGCCAGCACCTGCCCGACGGCGTCCGCGCCGTCCGCGGCCTCGCTCACCCGCAGCGACAGGTCGTCGGCGGTGACGCTGCCGGTGTAGCCGTGGTCGGCCTCGCAGTTCTCGTCGCCGCAGGTCGCCGGCTCGAGGTCGATGTGCGCGATGGCGCCCCAGCCGATCGTCAGCACGACCTCCGTCGGCGGCACCCCCGGCACGTAGGCGGCCGGGTCCGGGACGACGCGCGTCACCGCGACCGACTGGACCCGCTCCAGCTTCACCGCCTCCGTGGTGGTGGACGCGTGCGGGCGCTCCATGCCCTCTCCGGGCGGGTGCTCGTCGGTGTGGCACACCAGCAGCCGGGTCGCGGACAGCACCAGCACGGTCACGTGCCGCCGCACCTCCATCGCGGGGTCGAACGTCGCCTCGTGGTGCACGACGTACGCGGTGACGCGCTCGTCCCCTATGGCCGACTCGACCGCGTCCGCGACCAGGGCCGGGTAGTAGCCGCTGCGCTCGATCGCCGTGCGCAAACCATGAGCGGTCGCTCGGGTTTCCCTCATGGCCCCTATCCTGCCCTGTCCAGGGGCGGACGCGCACATGCCCGGCCCGATGGGCGGGTGCTCCGGCGCGCCGCGCGGGGCGGGGCCGGAGCGCGGCCCGCACGGGTACCCGAGGGGCACGCGGGTACGGGGGTCCCATGGACGAGAAAGACCCGCTGCCGACCCCGCCGCCGGTGCCCCCGCCGACACCGGACCCGGCCCCTGCTCCGGAACCGCTGGTCCCGCCGGTCGAGCCGCCGCCCGGCCCGATGCCGGGGCCCGCGCCCCAGCCGCCCCGGCCGATCCCGCCGGGACCCGCGCCCGACCCCGTCCCGCCGGGCCCGCCGCCGGAACCGACACCGCCGGGACCCGCGCCGCAGCCCACCCCGCCGATGCCGGATCCCGACCCGGTCCCGCCGGGGCCCGAGCCGGACCCGGTTCCGCCGACCCCTGAGCCCGCGCCACCGCCGCCCGGTTAGCGCAGGCGGCGGGGGGCCAGTTCGGTTCGCGGGCCCAGCGGGCGCTCCAGGCGCAGGGCGACGTCGCGCACCGCGACGCCGGACGCGTCCGCCATGACCGGGTCCAGTTCGAGGCGCGCCACCTCGGGCAGGTCGTAGCCGAGCCGGGACACCCGCAGCAGCAGCTCCTCCAGGGCCGCGACGTCCACCGGCTCCGCGCCGCGATGGCCCAGCAGCAGCGGCGCCGTCCGGATGGCGCGGATCAGCTCCGCGGCCTCCACGTCCGTCAGGGGCGCCAGGCGGTAGGCGCGATCGTCAAGGAGGGCGGCGGTCTCGTCGGCGAGGCCGAACGACACGACGGCGCCGAACGACGGGTCCTCCATGGTCACGATCCGGGCCGGCACTCCCCTGCCCGCGTCCGGCGCGATCTCGATGCCGTAGCAGCCGAGCAGCTCGGCGGCCTGCTCCGGCGCCGCGTGCACGGGGCCGCCGGAATCGAGCCATCCCTGCACCAGCGCCCGCGCGCGCCTGCGATCGGTGCCCGGCAGCTCGGGCAGATGCCCCGCCGGGGTCCGCCGCCACTGCGCGTACCGGATGACGTACGCCAGCGCGCGGACGGCGTCCTCCGGCGCGGCGTACGAGGGCACCGACCCCTCGGCCGCCATCCCGTCCGGGCCGGTGATCCGCAGATCGGCCGGCATGCCCTCCGTCCCCAGGTACGTCGCCACGATCGGCTTGCTGGCGTCCGCCGCCAGCCGAAGGATCTTCTCCGGGACGCGCACGTCGTATCCGCCGATCGTGGGCGGGGTGAACAGCGCCACGACCGCGTCGACGGTGTCGTCCTCCAGCACGCCCGCCAGCGCCGCCTCGTAGTCGTCGGCGTCCGCGCGCGGACCCAGGTCGACGCGCGGACGGACCTCCAGGCCCAGCGCGACCGCCGCGTCCTGCGCCAGCAGCCCCAGCGAGTTCGAGTTGTCGATCACCGCGATCCGGTCGCCGGACGGCAGCGGCTGGTAGGCCAGCAACTGCGCCACGTCGAACAGCTCCGACAGGTCCTCCACGCGGATCAGCCCGGCCTGCTGGAACAGCGCGCTGACCGCGTGGTCGGGCAGGGTCAGCGCCCGGGCGGCGTGCCCGATCGGCACGCCCTGCGTGCTGCGCCCGCTCTTCACCGCCACGATCGGCTTGCGGCGGCCCAGCCGGCGCGCCAGCCGCGCGAACTTGCGCGGGTTGCCCAGCGACTCCAGGTAGAGGAGGACGGCCTTGGTCGCCGGGTCCTCCTCCCAGTACTGCATCAGGTCGTTGCCGGACACGTCGGCCCGGTTCCCCGCGGACACGAACGTCGACAGCCCCAGGCCGCGCTCCGCCGTCCGCTGCAGGATCGCGATGCCGAGCGCGCCGGACTGGGAGAAGAAGCCGACCGGGCCGCGTCCCGGCAGGGTCGGCGCCAGCGTCGCGTTCAGCCGGACGTCCGGGTCGGTGTTGGCGATGCCCAGGCAGTTAGGGCCGACGACCCGCATCCCGTAGGCGCGGGCCAGCCGCACCAGCTCGTCCTGGTCCGCGCGGCCCTCCGGGCCCGTCTCGCCGAACCCGGACGACACGACGACCAGGCCCCGCACGCCCTTGCCCGCGCACTGCTCGACGACCTCCCGGACCGCGTCGGCCCGCACCGCGACGACCGCGAGGTCCACGTCGTCGGGGATGTCGAGGACGGACGCGTAGGCCCGCACCCCCGCGACCGCCGTCGCCGTCGGATGCACCGGGTACACCGGCCCGCTGAAGTCCCCGCCCAGCAGGTTCCGCAGGACGGTCTGCCCGACGCTGTGCTCGGCCCGGCTCGCCCCGACCACCGCCACCGACTCCGGGAACAGCAGCCGCTGGATCGACCGGGACTCCGCCCGGTGCTCGCGCGCCGCCATCACCTCCACCGACGTCTCCGTCGGCTCCAGGTCCAGGACGAGCTCGATCACGCCCTCCTCGAACCGCTGCTCGGCCTGGTAGCCCGCCTCGCGGAACACCCGCGTCATCCGCCGGTTGTCCGGCAGCACGCTGGCCACGAACCGGCGCACGCCCCGCTCCCGCGCGGCCGCCGCGATGTGCTCCAGCAGCACCGGGCCCAGCCCCCGCCCCTGGTGGGCGTCCTCGACCAGGAAGGCGACCTCCGCCGTCTCCGGCCGGTCGTTCAGCATGTCGTACCGGACGACCGCCACCATCTCGCCCGCGATGGTGGCGATCAGCGCGACGCGCCGGTCGTAGTCGACGCCGGTGAAGTGCTCGACCTCACGGTCGGTGAGGTACGGGCGCGGCGAGAAGAACCGGTAGTAGATCGACTCCGGCGACAGGCGCGCGTAGAAGACCCGCAGGAGATCGCCGTCCTCGCTCCGGATGGGCCGCAGATGCGCCGTCCCGCCGTCGCTCAGGACGACGTCGGCCTCCCACTGATCCGGATAACCCTCGGTCACGTACCGAGCGTAAGGCACGGGGCGCCGCCGCCACGCTGAGGAAAAACCCGCGATCCCGGGTTTCGCTGCGCGTTCGAGACCTAATCCGGGGCCGGGAGCTGTTACGGTCGGTTCCACGCCCTGGATGCCGCTCGCGCGGGCCGTGTTGATCGAGGTGATGACTCCATGACGCGCGTGGTCGTGGTCGGCGATCTCATGACAGACACCGTGGCTCGTGCCGCGTTCCCGTTGGCGAAGGGCAGTGACACGCCCGCCGCCGTGACGATCCATGGAGGGGGTTCGGGCGCCAACGTCGCGTCCTGGCTCGCCCTGGAGGGGATCGAGGTCGCCTTCGTCGGCCGCCGCGGCTCCGACATCGCGGGACGCAACCGCGACATGGAGCTGATGGGGTACGGCGTCGACGCCCGCCTGGTCATGGACCAGGAGCGCCCCACCGGCACCTGCGTGGTGATGGTCACCCACAAGGGCGACCGGACCATGCTGTCGGACCCGGGCGCCAACGCGGCCCTGCTCCCCGAGGACATCGAGCGCTGCAAGGACCTGTTCTCGCAGGGCACGCACCTGCACATGTCCGGCTACTCGCTGATCAACGAGGGCTCCCGCAAGGCCGCCATCCACACCCTCGAACTCGCCCGCCAGGCGAACATGTCGGTGTCGGTCGACGGCGGCTCGTCCTCCCCGCTCAAGCGGATGGGCGCCGAGCCGTTCCTGGAGTGGACGCAGGGCGCCCGGCTCCTGGTCGTCGCCGCCAAGGAGGCCGAGATCCTCACCGGCCGCGAGAACCCGGCCGCGGCCGCCAAGGTGCTCACCGCCTGGTACCCGCAGGTCGTCATCAAGGTCGGCGCCGACGGCGCGCTCTGGTACACCAACGGCCGCCCCGAGCCCGTCACGGTCGCCGCCGAGCCGGTCGAGAAGGTCGTCGACGGCACCGGCGCGGGCGACGCGTTCATCGCCGGCTTCCTGCCGCCCTGGCTGGACGGCAAGCAGCCCGCCGACGCCCTCACCGCCGGCTGCCACCTGGCCGCCCAGGCCACCCAGCACCTCGGCGCCCGCCCGTCCCTCGACGTCGTCGACAACCAGATCAAGTAGCGGGGCGCCTCGCCCTTCGCGGTCAGGCGACCGGTTGGTCAGGCGAGCGAGGCGGTCAGGCGAGCGGGGTGTAGGTCCGGACGTCCTCGCGGACGGCCGCCCAGAGGCGGTTGAGCGGGTGGTCGGCGCCGTAGCGCTCCAGGTCCGCGCGGCGGACGAAGGCACCGGTCATCAGCTCGGCCTTCGGTTCCAGGTCGTCGTGCAGGGCGATGGCGCGCAGCGGCACGGTGCCCGGGTCGTCCTGCGCGGCCATCCCACGCCCGATCGAGCCGGTGACGATCATGCAGCCGCGGACGAAGCCGGAGCGCAGCAGCGACAGGCCGTAGTGCACGTCGTCGATGTCGGCGACGACGGTCAGCCGGTCCCGGAAGGCGGGGCCGTACCAGGTGGCCAGCAGGTCGGCGACCAGCCCGGCGGGCGGCAGCACCAGCGGGACGCCGCCGAGGCGGCTGGTGCGGACCGGGGTGTCCGGCAGTTCGCCGTCCGGCAGGTTGGTCAGCAGCAGCGCCTGCCCGCGCGCGTACTCGACCACCTCGTACTCCTTGAGCCGCCGGTCGCCCTCCGGCGTGCTGACGATGCTGCCGCAGACCAGGTCGACCTGCTTGGTCTCCAGCCGGGACCACAGGTCCTTGGTGCGGACGTGCAGGACCTTGAACTCGACCTCGCGCTGCCGGAACTCCTCCGACACCGCCGCCCACGCGCGCGACACGATCGGCAGGGTGAACTCGGTGGTCCCGACCGTCAGCATCCGGCCGAGCCGGCGGCGGCTCCAGTGGATCGACTCCAGCCAGTTCGCGACGGTCGTGCGCGCCAGTTCCACGGTCGTCTCGCCCGTCGGGGTGAACAGGTAGTCCTTGCCCCGGCCCTGCCGGACGGTCAGCACCTCCCCGCACAGCGCCTGGCTGTTTCGGTTGAGGGTGTCCAGCTGCTTCTGGACGCTGGACTGCTCGCGGCCCAGCGCCCGCGCGGCGCGCAGCGCGGACCCCGTCTCGTGCACCACCAGCAGCGTCCGCAGCTGGTCGAAGGTGGTGTCCAGCAGGCCCGGCGGGCAGTCGAGGAGCGCGTCGAGGGTCGATGACACGGGGAGGGACATTACTACCTGCTCCTTCGCTCCGCTCTTTCGTCCGCTCGTGCGCCCCACCGAAATGGCCGACCGTTCATTTGAGCGGGAAATGATGACATTTCCCGCTCAACTTATCTCAAGATGTTCCCCCAAACAGCTGGACAGGGTTTTCTAACCTCTAGAACACTTTCCTCTCATCGCCCCCGTACCCGAGGAAGCAGATCCGTGACGCCGACCGCCCCCGCGCACCCCGTCCCGTCGACCGACGGCGGGCCGCCGGAGAAGATCGCCGTCCCGGTGCTGCCCTCGGCCGCCCCGCCGCAGGCGGGCGACCGGCTCGTGTACTCCGGCGTGCGGGACGAGCCCAGCGGGCGACGCGCTCACCGGCCTCGACCATCGGGCGGCACCCCCGGAGGCCTGGGGGTCCGCCCCTAGGCCGCATCGACCCCGGTTCGCCGCGGCTCTTCTCCGCCGCGGCGCCCGGACCGGTCACCGGTCCGTGCGCGGGGCCGCGCGCACGGGCCGGTCCCATTCGCACCGCCCGCGCCTACAGGGGCGCGCGGGCGGCGCCTCGCGGTCACGGCCGGGCCGAACCCGCCTCCGCGCGGGTCCGGCCGCCCGGGAGCGGCAGCGCGGC